>DASXDD010000029.1:0-8377 GCA_036490775.1 Solirubrobacteraceae bacterium
CCGTCGGGCCACGGACGTCGCCGAGCGCGACCACCTGGTCCGTCAGGCCGCTCGCGCGCGGGCCGCCGAGCGAGCTGGGAATACTCGTCTTCAGTTCAGTTGATGAACCCGGCTACGCCCTTGATGATCAGCAGGACGCCGAGCGTCGCCAATCCGCGGACCGCAAAGACATGGACGTGCCGGCTGACCCAGACCTTGGCTCGTTCGACCGCGCGGGGCGTCCAATCGGGCGCGACCAAAAAGCATGCAAGCGGAACCTCGAGCAGCCAGAGCATCACCAGGTTGAACGCAATTACCGTCAGCACGGTCCCGGCGGTCGAGTAATGCAGCTTGTGGATGCGGCTGAGGCCGGCCAGGTACGAGGCGCCCGGGAGGGTGAGCAGCGCCCCGATCACGAACGTGATCCGTGGGGAACCTTTGCTCATCTCCCGCTGCCATCGTGGCGGGCCCTTGTCAGGCTTGGCCTCCTTGCGTGCTCGTCGGCTCTCCGCCGCGCGGGCGCTACGCCCCGACCAGACGGCCCAGGACACGACGAGTGCGAGTCCCCCGAGCGCGATGTCGACCGCCGGGCTCAGAGTCTTCTGTGTCGTGTTGGCGGTGCTCGAGTCAGACAGCGAGAAGACGATCACCAGTCCGAGCGTGATGCTCGTCATCAGCGCCCCCGCGAGATAGCCCGCCATCAACTTGGCCGGGCTCGGAAGCAACAGCATCACGGTGGTCGCCCCGACGAGCGTCGGGTTCAGCGAGGCCGTCAGCGATAAGAGGATGACCTGACCCAAGGTGGCTCGGATCCTGCCGCATGCCCGTCAAGCCGGCATCGGCCAAAAGGGATGATGCGCCGAACGCGTAAACGCGCCCGGCGTACCCGGGACTTACACCACCCCGCTCGGAACCGTGACCGTGATGTTGCGCCGCTTCGCGGCGGCGGTCTTGCCGACG
Source organism: Solirubrobacteraceae bacterium (assembly GCA_036490775.1). Classification (GTDB taxonomy): domain Bacteria; phylum Actinomycetota; class Thermoleophilia; order Solirubrobacterales; family Solirubrobacteraceae; genus Palsa-465. The sequence goes on from DASXDD010000029.1 coordinate 940, forward strand.
CGGTCGGCCCAGGCGTTGGGTGAGCGCATCCAATCGGGCAGGCCGGCGGGAACGTCGAACTCGGGGATCTCGATCCGCTCGCTGGTCTTGAAGCTCGTGCCGTAGGGGACGAGCGGGCCGGTCACGTCGGCGTGGCTGATCTGCGGCTGCAGCTGTTCGAGCGCCTGATTCCAGTTGGCGAGCATCGCTTTGATCGCGGCTTTGAGCGCCGCCGCGTTGCCGCCCGAGCTGCTCTCGGGTTGCGTCGGGTGGGTCACGTGCTGGAACGGCGGCGAATGCGACTGGCCGGTCGCGGTCTGCTTCCACTTCTGCCACGCGTCGGATGCGAGCGATCCGAGCGCAAGCACGGCCTCAATCTGGTTCGAGGCGAAGATCGCGTCGAGCCACTGGTTGCGGTAGCTGACGATCCCGGCGTCGTTCTCGTGCTGGGTCCCGCCGGTCTGGCCGTAGACCGAGTACAGGAACGTGTTGATCAGCAGGTAGCTGCGTGTGAAACCGAGCTTTGCCATCAGTCCTTGGGTCCGGTGCCCGGCCTCGCCGACGAGGATCCGGCGGACGATTGCCTCCGATTGCGCCGGGTCCTGCCCGACCACGAGCAGCCTTGCGCTTCCGTCGAGCCGACCGCGGTGGAAGATCGGCCCCCACTCGACACGGAACGAGGTCGGCGGGTAGACGTCAGAGCCGGGGTACTCGCGAGCCAACGTTGCGAACGGATCTGTGACCGGCCCGGGGTCGAAGTCGTGCGCCACCGCCACGATTACGCGACCCTAACAGCGGGCGTCGTCCCGACGGAAAAACCTATCTTGAAGGGCGCCATCGTGTCAGGCCCCGGCGGCTGGGTAGACGTACGGAAGCTGATGCGTGCGTTCGAGCTTCACCGGTTGCGCGACCCGCTGATGTGGGCGAACGCGTCACAGCTGGCGAAAACGGTTGCTGCGGCAGTGGTCGCCTGGGTCGTGGCTGTGGATGTGTTTCACCTGTCGCAGGCGTTCATGGCGCCGTGGGCCGCGGTGCTCACCGTTGAGGCGACAGTGTTCGGGTCAGTGCGGGGCGGCGCTCAGCAGGCTGCGGCAAGCGTGGTGGGGGTGCTGATCGCGTTCGCGGCTGGACAGCTGTTCGGACTCAACGCACTGTCGCTCGGCCTTGCGGTGCTCGTCGGCCTTGCGATCGGCACGGTGCCCGGGCTGCGTGCCCAGGCTACGACGGCGGCGACGACGGCGATTGTCGTGCTGACGACCGGCTATAGCGCCAACGACCACATGCTGGCAGCGCGACTGGGGGATACGGGCATCGGCATCGCGGTCGGCCTGCTGATCAATCTCGCGGTCTGGCCGCCGCTGCGAGACCGGAGCGCGGCGCGCCAGATAGATGTGATCGACGATCGGGTCGGCGATCTGTTCAAGGAGATCGCGGAGCACATCCGCCGCGGATTCACCGACGGCGACGTCGACGGTTGGATCGCTCGTGCAGACGAGCTGGACGACGATGTCGATCGCGCATGGCGTGTTCTCGGCGAGGCACGCGAGAGCGCGCGGCTGAACCCGCGGCGCTCCGTCCCCGAGCGCATGCGCGCGACGGAGACCTTTGCCGCGATCCTCACCAGGCTCGCGCAGGCACTCGCCGAAGCGCGCAGCATGGCCCACACGATCCGGATCGCGCGGGTCGCGCCCGACCAATGGGACCCCGAGTTCCGCGAGCCGTGGCTGGATCTGCTCCACAGAATCGGCGAAGCCGTGGCCGACGCCGACACCGCCGCGCTCGCCGCGGCGCGCGACGACCTGACGGCGCTCGGCAATCGGCTTGCCGCCGGTGAACTGCACGGCGATCTCTGGCCGATCTACGGCGCCCTGCTCGTCAACCTTCGCAATGTCGGCGACGCGCTGGATCCGGTCACGGGCGCACAACCGGTGCGAGTTTCGGCGACCGTCCTCTCGAGCTAGGCCCCGATCACGGCCGCAAGTGCCTCCACCCCGACGACGCCCGGCCATCGCTTGGTACGGTCGCCGTCGTGGAGTCGGGATTTCGCTCGCAGCGCGAGAAGACGCGCGTGGACCGCATCTCACAGGCCTTTGCGAGGACGCGGTTCGGCGGCTGGCTGTTCGTCAACGTCTTCCCGGCGATCGATCGGCGGCTGATCCCGCTGAGCGGCGGTCGCCTGATGGTGGCCATCGGCCAGCCGATCCTGCTGCTGCACACGCGCGGCGCCAAGAGCGGGCAGCCGCGGGTCACGCCGCTGCTCTACACGCCGCACGACGGCGGCTTCGTCGTCGTTGCCTCCAAGGCGGGCGCCACCCGCAACCCGGCCTGGTACCACAACGTGCTCGCACATCCGCAAGCCGTCGAGGTCGAGGTCCGCGGCCGCCGGTTCGCGGTCACCGCGCACGAGGCCGAGGGCGCCGAGCGCGACGAGCTGTGGCGGACGGTCAACGACCACTACAACGGCTACGAGGTCTACCAGCAGCGAGCGCCGGGACGAACGATCCCGGTGATCGTGCTCGCGCCCGCTTGATCACGGCGTGCTCGCGCTCGGCTGATCACAGCGTGCTTGCACTTTCCCGATCATGGCCGCAGGTGCCTCACACGCACGCCGTGGCGCTCCTCGAGCCAGGCCGCGACGATCGAGCGGTGGCACGCCTCGGGATCGCGCTCGACGCAGAACAGCGCCCCCGCACCGCGAGCCGGTAGCTCCTCGAACAGCCCGTCGACGCCGACCGGCGCGAGGATCTCCTCCGTGTAGCGGCGGCTGTATTCGGGCGCGAGCAGGATCCGCGATCGCTTGCCAACGCCCTGGCGCGCGTCCTCGGCGTACTGCAGGTGGCGCAGCTCGGTCGTCGGCGCGAGCTCGAGGTGGTGCCGGTAGGTGACGCCTTCCTCGGCGAGCGCGTGCTGAAGCCGCTGCGAGTTGGCCCACGCGTACTGCGGCCCGCGCACGCCGCGGCGCTGGCGCACGTCGAACAGGACTCGCACGTCGGCGCCGCGCAGGGCCGCGAGGAAGCTCTCGAGGTCCCAGTCATAGACGCCGATCGTGACGACGCGCCGCTGGGGCACGGGATCAGCTCGCGGTGACGACGCGGCCGTCGCTGCCCAGCGCGAACCCCGGCAGGCCGAAGTGCGACTCGAGCAGCGCCGGGATCTCCGCGCGCTCGATCGGCCGCACGACGGTGTCCGTCGGTGTCTGCTCGATCAGCGACAGCTCGCCGCGGTCGGTCAGCGAGATTCGGGTGCCGTCCGGTCGGTGCGCGGTGATGATCAGCCCGGTGACAAACGGGGACCGCGGGAACGTCGACGTGAACCAGTTGCTGGTCTCGACGTCGATCAACGGGACCGGCTCGGGCACGAACCCGTAGAGGTCAGCCCATGCTTCTCCGTCGAGCGTCTGGAGCACCAGCTCGTCGCCTTCCTCGACGACACGCACTTGCCATCCCGACTGGTCGTGGACGTCGCCGGCGCCGAACGGGATCGGCTCGAGCAGCGTTCCCGAGCCGAAGCCGACGTCCGCGTGCCACACGGCGCCGTCGGCATGCACGCGGAGCACGAGGTGCGTGCGCGGTCGCATCGCCCGGGGCGCACCGCTGACACGGACGCGCGCGAGCATCAGGTCGACGTCCGCGCCGAGGTGCTCGTACGCCGCTTTCAGCAGCAGGTTGTGCTCGAAGCAGTAGCCGCCCCGGCGGTCGGAGACGAGCTTTCGCTGGAGCGCGTCCATCTCCAGCGACACCGGCACGCCGCGGTGCGGATCGAGGTTCTCGAACGGGATCGAGACGGCGTGTGCGCGGTGAACCTCGGCAAGACTCGGGCGCTCGCGCAGGCCCGTCCGTTCGGCGTACGCAGCGAAGTCGAACACGGCGCCGGACTCTATCCAGGCGGCGTCACGGCTCTGCCGACGACACGCGCCGGCAGAGCCGCATTCGCCAAACGTCGCCCCGCTAGCCGACGATGTACTTCAGGCTAGTGACGTCCTTGAGCACCTTGCTGGCCCCGTACGGCGTGTCGAACGCGCCGCTGGGAGCGATGCCGTGCTCGGTGCCGTTGCGGATTAGACCGACCACCGAGGCGTGACGCGCCTCGATCGTGACGATCGAGAGCGCGGCCGCCAGGACCTTCGGGTCCTTGATGTTGAACGCCTGGCCGGAGTAGGCGTGCACGCCCTCGTTCTCAAACGTAAACGCCGCGGTCAGGAACTTGTCCTGGGTGGCGTTGTCGCCATGGAAGTTGAACTTCGGCTTCTTGGCGGCATGCTTTCCGAGGACCTTCTTGAGTGCCGCGACGTGCTGATTCTCGTCGTGGGTGACGGTCTTCAGGAAGACCCGCGCCTGCGGGCTCTTCAAGAAAGCCGTCCGGCGCTGGTTGGCGGTCGCCTCGTTGTAGAAGGTCGCCTCCAGGTACTCCAGCGTCAGCGCATAGTTCAGGATTCCGATGTCGCCCTTGCCGAACTTGGCCGGCGGACGATCTCCGTTGCTGAACGCCATCGCGCTTGGTGCGAGTGCGCCGAGCAGCGCGCCGCCGCCCATCACGGCGCCGCCGGCGATCCCCGCGCGACGCAGGAACTGCGAGCGGGTGTCGCCGTTGAGCGACTCCATCGCCTCCGAAGCGGTCTCGCGGATCGCCCCGTCGGCGTCGATTGCGTCAAGGTTGAGTTCGTGACTCATCTAGCTCCTTCCGGGTGCTGCGATTTGCGGCAGCCCCTGGCGCAGACTCGCGCCATCTCGCCGCCTTATATGAGTTGCTTCGCTGGGCGGCGGCGATCGGATCAGTCGGCGTCAGCCGACCGACTGCATCGGCTCTGACGAGCGGAGAGAGGCGCGTCGCTGCCGTCGATCGGCGATCGATGCGATCAGCACGCTGAGCTCGAACAGCAGGTACAGAGGCACGGTCTCGAGCAGCATCGTGATCGCGTCGCCGGGCAGAACCGCCGCCACGAGCGCACACGCGCCGATCGCGTAGCGGCGGTTGCGCCGCAGCTGGCGCGGGGTGATGATCCCGGCGCGTGTGACCGCGAGGATCGCGATCGGGACCTGGAACAGCAGCCCCATCGCCAACAGGGTCGTGGCGGCGAACTTGTAGTACTGGCTCGCCTGCACAAGCACGTTGAACTGGGCACTGTTGAAGTTCTGGAAGAACCGCACTGCGGCCGGCAGCACGAGGAAGTACCCGAACGCAACCCCCGCGATGAACAGCACCGGCACCGCGAACGTCACGGATCGAACCTGGCGTCGCTGCTCGGGGGCGAGCGCGGGCATCAGGAACGCATAGACCTGCGTCAACAGGATCGGCAACGACAGGATCAGCGCGAAGATGAACGTCACGGTCACGGTCGTCGTGAACGGCTCGCCGATTCCGAGCGTCACGGGGCGATCGCCCTGCGGTGGCGCAGACAGCGCCGCGACGTCTCGGTCAAGGCTGGTCTGGACGCGGTGCAGCGAGCTGGTGACGGCCGGTGACCGGTGCTCGGCTCCGAGCACGCCGACGACCGTCCGCAGCTGGCCGGCGACGTCTCTTGCGCTCAGCTGCACCTTGTAGGCGGAGCCGAGCGGGCCGTGGCCGTCACGTACCTGCTTCTGGGTCTGATGCGCCAACGGCGCATTGATCAGGTGCAGGATCCGGTGGTTCTGCCAGAAGCAGAAGCCGAAGGCGACCGTGACGACGAGCAGCGACATGATCAGCCGCGTTCGCAGCTCATCGAGGTGGCCGACCGTGGTCAGCTCGTCGTGGTGGTCGATCGATCGCGGCAGACGCGGGATCCGCATGGTCGCCTCCCCTAGTACTCGTCGCGGTGGCTACGCCGCCGTCCGCGTCTCGACGTGCTCGACGTGCTCGGCGGCGGGGGTCGGCTCGGTGGCGACAGCCGTCGCCTGGGTCAGATGCTCGGTGTGCTCGGGTCCGTGCTCGCCGTTGATCGACTCCTTGAAACCGCGGAGACCAGTACCGAGCGAGCGGCCCATCTCGGGTAGGCGCTTGGCGCCGAAGACGAGCAACAGGATCACCAGCAGAAAGGCGATGTGAATCGGATTGTCAAGACCCATGTGAATGCTCCATTCGTTTGAGGTCCACTAGTAGCTCTACGTCCGAGCGCGCCGCTCGGATCACTCGGTGGTCAGGTCAGGCGCGCGACGATCAGCGCCGGATGGGTTGGCTTGGGGCTCCCGCCCGCGGGCTCCTGGGTGACCAGCACTTGGCTGACGCCCTGCAGATCGCCAGGTATGCGCACGTTTGCGGCGCCGGCCGTGGTCACATCGAAGAGCGCGTGTGCGGGTGTCGGCGGGCGGCCTGGGCGTGTCAGCCAGACCTCATAGACCGCCCCCGGTGACGGCTGCCTGAGATCGTTGACGACCAGCTCGGCGTGCGAGCCGGACACGCGCAGCGCGGCCCTGCCGGGCGACCCGACCACGCTCGCCTGGACCACGCGGGCGCTCTGCGACCCGCCCGACAGCGCGCCGAAACCCGCGATCGCGGCGACGGCGATCACCGCGGCGCATGCGGCCACGGCGAGTGCCAGCTTCGGCACCGCCAATACGCGTGGCCGCGCCCGAGGTGCGCGGGCGCCGGTTGCGCTTGGGCGTTCACGTGCCGCGTCGAGGACTCGCTGGCGCAGCTCGGTCGGTGCCCGGTACTCGGGCGCCGACATTGCCAGGGCGTTGACGACCCGCGACAACGCCGCGACCTCATCGCGACACACCACGCAGTCGCGCAGATGCACGAGATAGTGGCCGAGCTCTTCGGGCTCCAGCGCCCCGAGCACGTATGCCGCAGCGTCGCCGCCACATTCATGAGTGTCCGATGTCGGACGCCGGTTGCTCATGAGAAGGCCTCGATCGAGCCGCCGAGCGCGAGCCGTAGCTTCGTCAGACCGAGTCGCATTCGTCCCTTGACCGTTCCCGGCGGCAGGCCCTCGATGCCGGCGATCTCGCTGTGCGTGTAGCCGCCGAAGTAGGCGAGCTCGATCACGCGGCGCTGATCGGAAGGGAGGTCCGTGAGCGCGCGCCGCACGCGGGTCGCGTCCTCGCGGCGCTCGACCTCGGCGTCGGTATCGTCGCGAGCGGGCAACTGCTCGGCGATCGAATCGTCGTACTCCGATCTGTCCTCGCCGCGGACGATCTCGCGCCGGAAGGTGTCGACTGAGCGGTTGTGCACGACGGTCAGCACCCACGAGCGCACGCTTCCGCGAGACGGGTCATAGCGGCCGGCGCTTCGCCACAGCGACAGGAACGCGTCCTGCACGACCTCCTCGGCGAGCGCGCGGCGCCCGCACATCCGGTAGGCGAGCGAGAACGCCGCGCCGGCGTGGCGATCGAAGATCACCTCATAGGCCCGCGCCTCGCCGTCTTGGGCGAGCGCCATTAGGTCCTCGTCGGCCAGCGCGCTGACCCGCTGCGCGCGGATTGAACGATGTCTGAACATTTCCCCTGCCTGCCGCCCGGGTGCGTACGCCCGGGGTACA
>DASXDD010000030.1:0-3674 GCA_036490775.1 Solirubrobacteraceae bacterium
TACGTGTTCTCCGATCGCGCGATCACCCGCGAGCTGATCGCCCAGGCGGTGGAGCATTCATATGAGGCGCTGGTTGTGACCGTCGACCTGCCGATCCCAGGACTGCGCGAGCGCGAGATCCGGACCGAGACCGACGCCGCCAGCGGCCATCTGGTGCCCTCGGCGGCGATCGGCGGGCTTCAGGGAGCCAAGGCGCCTACGGACTTCACGGCCCTGATCGACCCCGACCTCAACTGGTCAGACATCGAGCGCTTCGCCTCTGACTGCCCGCTGCCGGTGATCGTCAAGGGTCTGCTGACCGTCGAGGACGCGCTGCTGGCGGCCGAGCACGGGGCGCGCGGAATCGTCGTCTCAAACCACGGCGGGCGCCAGCTCGACACGGTCCTGGCGGCCGCCGACGCACTGCCGGCGATCGCCGATGCCGTCGGTGACCGGCTCGACGTGCTGGTCGACGGAGGCATACGGCGCGGCACCGACGTGCTCAAGGCGCTGGCCCTCGGCGCGCGCGCCGTGATGGTCGGCCGCCCGCTGCTGTGGGGGCTGTCGGTAGCCGGCGCCGACGGCGCGCGCCACGTGCTCGAACTGCTGCTGGCCGAACTCGACAGCGCACTCGGGCTGGCCGGCTCGCCGCGGGCCGAGGAACTCGATCGCAGCTTCGTCTGCCCGGCTCCCTGGGCGCCGGCGCCGCGATGAAAGTCCTGGTCACCGGGGTCTCGGGCTATGTCGGCTCGAGGCTGGCTCTGAGGCTGCAGCGCGCCGGGTACGAGGTTCGCGGCCTCAGCCGCCGCGCCGGAGCGGGCCCGGCTGGGGTAACGATGTTCGAAGGTGACGCGGTCGCCGGCGTCGGGCTCGAGCGCGCGATGGACGGCGTCGACGTCGCCTATTACCTGATCCACTCGATGGAGCCCTCGGCCGACGGCGCGTTCACCGTCCGCGAGCGGCGAGCGGCCGAGAACTTCGCGCGCGCGGCGCAGGCGGCTCGAGTGCAGCGAGTCGTGTACCTAGGTGGCCTGGTCCCCGAGGACGGCCCGGCGTCGGCGCACCTCGCGAGCAGGCTCGCGGTCGAGGACATCCTGCGTGAGGCCGGCCCGTGCACGGTGGCGCTGCGCGCGTCGATCGTGATCGGCGCCGGATCGCGATCGTTTCGGTTCCTGGTGAGGCTGGTCGAACGGCTGCCGGTGCTCGCTGTCCCGGCGTGGGGCACCCACCGAACAAACCCAATCGACGAGCGCGACATCCTCGAAATGCTGGTGCGCGCCGCGGAGGCTGACGGAGTGTGCGCTACGTCACTCGATGTCGGCGGTCCCGACATCGTCACCTATGGAGACCTCATCCAACGCATCCGCCATCACCTGCTTTTAAACCGTCCGACTATCAACTTCAAACGTTTGCAGTTGACACCGATCGCGTCACGGATCTCGGCGCTGATCGCCGGCGAGCAACACGAGTTGATCGGGCCGTTGATGGAGAGTCTCGACCGTGACCTATTGGTGTCGGACGCACGCGCAACTGAGCTGCTGGGCGTCCGGTTGCATTCGCTCGACGCAGCGATCGAGCACGCACTGCGCGATTGGGAGTCGCGCGAGCCGCTGGCCGCTCGCTGAGCGGATCGTTAGTGTCTCGGTCCGCCGATGAGCAGCGTCCACGTCAAGATCGAGATCGATGCGCCGCCCCAGCGCGTCTGGGAAACCGTGATGGACCCCCATCGCCTCAAGGATTGGGTCACGATCCACCGGTCGGTGCGCAACATCTCCGACGACCAGATGACCAACGGTTCAACGCTGGATCAGGTCCTGCACATGCGCGGCGTGTCGTTTCGCGTTCACTGGACGCTCTCGCAGGTGCGCGCGCCGCGCCACGCAGAGTGGGACGGACGCGGACCCGCACATTCGCATGCGCGCATCCGCTACGAGCTGTCGGGCGACGGCGACGGGCCCACCCTGTTCGAGTACATCAACGAGTTCGAGGTTCCCGGCGGGCGCCTCGGAAACGTCGCGAGCCGCGTGATCGTCGGCGCCGCCTCCGAACGTGAGGCGAAGAGTTCACTGGATCGGTTGAAGGCACTCGTCGAACGCGGCTGATCGGCAGTCAGTCACTACCTGTATCGTTGTGAGCGAGCAAATTCGTTCACTACCCAAAGGGAGAGTGCGTTTGGCCGATTTTGTCGACACTACCGTGAAGGACATCGACGAGCGCTTGGGACAGCTCAAGCAGGAGGTCGCCAAGCTCGAGGCGGCCCGCGCGGCGCTCGTCGGGGGTGGTCGTCGGGGACCCGGGCGGCCTCGCGGCAGCACGTCTGCCGCAACAGCAACAACAACACCCCGACGTCGACGTGGGGCTCGCGGGCCTGGCCGGCCGCGCGGCAGGCGCGGCGGGAACACGCGCGCCAATCAGGCGCTCGAATTGGTCCGTGGCAAGCCAGGAATAACGATTCCGGAGATCGCGACAGCGATGGGAATCGAGCCGAACTACCTGTATCGCGTGATGCCCAAGCTCGTCTCCGACGGGCAGGTCAAACGCGACGGACAAGGCTGGCACCCAGCGTCATGATGCTTGGGATCCGCCTCCCGGGCTCGCTCCGAATGGCGAGAGAGCCCGCGGAGGCGGTGTTCCCTAAGCGCTAGGTAAATAAGGGACAGTTAAAGTAAGTCGAGCGCCTTGACCGACTCGCGTTCGTCGGCAAGTTCCTTAACGGTGACTTCGACACGCGACTTGGAGAAGTCGCTCAGATCGAGTCCCTGGACGATCTCGTACGAGCCATTCGAGCAGGTCACTGGGAAGCTCGAGATCAACCCTTCTTCCACACCGTAGGAGCCGTCGGTCGGGATCGCCATCGACACCCAGTCGCCGTCGGGGGTGCCGAGCACCCAGTCGTGGACGTGGTCGACGGCGGCGTTCGCGGCGGACGCGGCGCTCGATGCACCGCGCGCCTCGATCACGGCCGCGCCGCGCTTCTGCACCGTCGGGATGAACTCGTCCTCGAGCCACTTCTGATCGTCGATCGCCTCGGCCGCGCTCTTGCCGTTCACCTTCGCCTGGAAGATGTCGGGGTACTGGGTGGTCGAGTGGTTGCCCCAGATCGTCATGTTGGTGACGTCGCGGACGGCCGCTCCGGTCTTCGCGGCGAGCTGAGCGATCGCCCGGTTGTGGTCCAGCCGGGTCATCGCCGTGAAGCGCTCGCCTGGGATGTCCGGGGCGTTGCTCTTGGCGATCAGGCAGTTCGTGTTGGCCGGGTTGCCGACCACAAGCACCTTGATGTCAGACGCCGCGTGGCCGTTGAGCGCCTCGCCCTGGGGCTTGAAGATGCCGCCGTTGGCTTCGAGCAGGTCGCTTCGCTCCATGCCCTTGCTGCGCGGGCGCGCGCCGACGAGGATCGCGACGCTGACGCCGTCGAAGGCCTTGTTGGGATCGTCTGAGATGTCGATCCCAGACAGCAGCGGAAACGCGCAGTCGTCGAGCTCCATCGCCGTCCCCTCGACCGCTTTGAGCGCGGCCGGGATCTCGAGCAGGGACAGGTGCACATTGGTGTCAGCGCCGAGCAGCTGACCGCTGGCGATCCGGAACAGCAGCGCGTAGCCGATCTGGCCGGCGGCGCCGGTGACGGCTACTCGCGTCGGGGTGTCAGTCACTAATTCATCTCCTGGGTTGCCTGCCACCCGATGCTATAGGTGCGA
>DASXDD010000031.1:0-7215 GCA_036490775.1 Solirubrobacteraceae bacterium
GTATCGAGCCGCTGGAGCATCAGGTAGCCGTTGAACGCGTACTTGCGCCAGAGCATCGGCACGTCGTCGGGCTCGGCGCTTGCCTCGAGCGAGCGGTTGAACCAGCCGAACCAGTTGGCGACGAGCTCCTCGCCGCGGACCGAGATGTCGTCAAAGCCCGCCTTGCGGGCGTGGCGTACGAGGTCTGCGGGGAGGAACGCATGGATGTCGACGAACGGTTCGAGCGCGTGGTCGTGCGCGTCGCCGTCGCCGTTGTGTACGCCCGGGCCGGCGGGGCTCGCGCGGAGCATCGCGCGCCAGGCTGGCGCGATCACGGTGGCGCCGCGTTTGGGGATCGCCGCCAGCCGGTCGCCGAAGCGCGAGGGCTCGCCGGCGAACGCGATCCGGCCGCCGGGCCGCAGCACGCGGTGAAACTCGCGAAACGCGCGGCGCAGGTCGGGGAGGTGGTGGAGGACCGCGTGACCGAGCACGAGGTCGAAGCTCTCATCGGCGAACGGCAGCGACTCGGCGTCAGCGCGAGCGGTGCGGACATCAAGCCCGAGGCGCTCGGCGTTGGTGCCGAGCGTCTGGATCATCCCGGGTGAGATGTCGGTGCAGGTCGCCTCGCGCACGGCACCGGCCTGGAGCAGGTTGAGGCTGAAATAGCCCGTGCCTGCGCCGATCTCGAGCGAGCGGCCGTAGCCGCGGTCGAGCTCTGGGCCGAGCAGCTTGCGCAGCTTCCCGAGCACCTGTCCCTGTCCGACGGGGCCGAAGTCGATGCCCCATTTGTAGTCGTAACTCGAGGCGGCCGCGTCGTGGTAGCGGGTGTTGACATCGCGGATCTCGTCCGCACTGCGAAGTGCCTCCATGGCGCGCTGACATTACCCTGTCGGCTTGCCAGTGAACCTCTACGTTCAGCAGAACCAGCCTCCGGGGGTTCCGCCGTTGGAACTGACCGGGGAGCGCACGCTCCCCGACGTCCCGGCCGAGAACTACTGGTATCGCCGCCATTTGGTCGTCTACGAATGGATCGGCGCTCGGGTGCTCGGCCAGCGCGTGCTCGACATGGCGTGCGGCGAGGGCTACGGCTCCGAGGTGCTGTCGCGATCGGCCGCGAGCGTGCTCGGCGTCGACGGCAACCCCGACGCTCACGAGCACGCCCGCCTTCGCTACGTGCGCCAGAACCTGCGCTTCGAATGGGGCGCGGTCGAGAGCTACGGAGAGCCGGACTCGCTCGACGCGGTCGTGTTCCTGCAGACGATCGAGCACGTCCAAGATCCTGAGGCGGTGCTCAGGCACTTCCGCTCGCTGTTGTCGGATGGCGGCACCGCGTATGTGTCGACGCCCAACGTGCTGACGCTCGCGCCGGAGGGGGCCGCGAAGTCGTCAAACCCGTGGCACCTGCGTGAGTACCGCGCCGACGAGTTCCGCGAGCTGTGTGCGAGCGTGTTCGACGACGTCGAACTGCTCGGCCTGTTCCACGCCCGCAAGCTGGCCGTCCACGCCCGCGCGATCGAGCTGGGCTGGGACACCGTCCATCGGCGTCTGCGGCTGACCAAGCCGTTCTATGACCGGTTCACGCCGGCGATCGCGACCAGCGACTTCGCGCTGCGTCCCAGCAAGCTCGACAGCGCGCTGGACTTCCTCGCCGTGTGCCGGGCGTGAGCGCGTCCGCACGCACCCGCGGCGAGCTGGCAATCGTCCTGCACACCCACATGCCCTACGTCGAGGGCTTCGGCACCTGGCCGTTCGGCGAGGAGTGGCTGTGGGAGGCGATCGCGAGTTCGTATCTACCGCTGCTCGACGTGCTCGGCCGGGCGCCGATCACGTTGTCGCTGACGCCGGTGCTCTGCGATCAGCTCGAGGCGCCGGGGACGATCGAGCGCTGCCTGGCGTTCCTGCGCGAGATCCGCCCGGAGTCGCACCGACTCGACATCGCCGCGATTCGCGGCTCCGGCGACGGCCCCCTGATCGCCGAGCTCGAGCGCTCGGCGGTCGAGTACGCGGCCGCCGCCGACCGGCTCGAGGCGCTGCCCGGCGGCGTGCTGGGCGCGCTGGCAGCGCACGTGAGCTGGACCTCGGCCGCGACCCACGCGGTGCTGCCGCTGCTTGCAAGCGACGCCGGCGCGGCGCTGCAGGTGCAGACCGGGGTCGCGTCTCACCGCCGCCGGTTCGGCGAGTGGGCCGGCGGGTTCTGGCTGCCCGAGTGCGCGCATGCGCCGTGGCTTCACCAGACGCTCGAGGAGGCGGGCGTGCGGTGCACTTGCGTCGAGCTGACCGCATCGCTGGGCCTCGGCGACCCGCGCCACCTGCGGGCGATCGAGACCGACGACGGGCCGGTGCTGTGGCTGCTTGACCGCGCGACCGTGTCGCTGATCTGGAGCGAGCGCGGCTATCCCTCGAGCGGCGCGTACCGCGATTACCACAACCAGACGCCTCACGACCATCGCATCTGGCGCAACGACGGCGAGCCCTACGACCCAGCCGCTGCGCAGGCACAGGTCGAGCACGACGCCCGCGATTTCGTCCTCCGCGTCGTCGAGCGCGTGGCCGACGGCGGCGTCTGCGTGTGCGCGCTCGACACCGAGTTGCTCGGGCACTGGTGGTATGAGGGCGCGCAGTGGCTCGGCGCGGTCGTCGACGAGGCCGCGCGGCAGAGCCTCGCGCTGACGACGCTCGACGACGCGCTCGAGCGCCACGAACCGGTGTCCGCCGGCCCCGAGCTCGAGCTGGCCGCGACGAGCTGGGGGGAGGGGGGAGACCTGCGGACGTGGAGCGGCCCCGGCGTCGCCGACCTCGCGTGGCGGGCGCGGACCGCCGAGCTGCGGGCGCTGGCGAGCGGCCCCAAGCCCGGCGAGCGGGCGCTGCGCGAGCTGTTGGCGCTGCAGTCCAGCGACTGGGCGTTCCTGGCCGCGAGCGGGATCGCCGGCGACTACCCGCGCGAGCGGGCCGACGGCCACGCGCAGGCACTGGCGCTGGCGCTCGACGGCGACCCCGAGCTCGAGCCCGCGCTTCGCAATCTCGCACCCGAGCTCGCCGGCTGGGTCGACTGAGACCGCGAGCTGATCGCTAGCCCCAGCGGAAGGTCTTTGGCTTGTCGCGCATCCGGATCAGCTTCGCCGGGATCCCGCCGACGATGGCGTTGGACGGCACGTCGGCGGTAACCACAGCGCTAGTACCGATCACCGCGTTGTCGCCGACCGTCACGCCCCGCAGCACGCACGCGCCGTAGCCGATCCAGACGTTGTGGCCGACCGAGACGTCGCGCTTGTAGATCCCCTGCATGCGGATCGGTCGTTCGACTTCGACCATCCCGTGATCGAAGTCGATCATCATCACCCGGTCCGCGACGATGCACTCCCGGCCGATCGAGACGCTCTGGTAGGCCGAGATCGTGCACTCTTGGCCGAGCACCGACTTGGCGCCGATCGAGACCTGGCCTTCGTGAGCCCGGACCTTGCAGCCGTGGCCGAGCCACGACCAGCGGCCGAGCTTGACCGTCGCGGTCTTGCCGATCTCGAACTTGACGCCGGGGCACACGAAGCACAGCCCATCGGTCTGCAAGCGCCCGCGCCAGCGGAGCTTGAGCCACACCCAGCGGGCGATCAACGGCACGTAGCCGCGCCGCAGCATGTTGTGCTCGCGGGCGAAGCGCAGGAACGCCAACGGTCCGCCTTTGAGCGGGGGCGGCGGCGTGCGCACGATCTGAGGGATCGACGGCGGACTCTGGAGCCTCGGCGATGCCACGGCGTGATCGTAGTGCGCCCGGTGGCATGATTGCTCGCCCCCGTGGCCGACCGCAACGACTCACTCGCGCAGCGCCTCCTGGCAGGCGACAAGCGTGCACTGGCACGCGGCATCTCGCTCGTCGAAAACGACGACCCGGCGGGGTGGGAGCTTGTACGCGAGGTCTATCCGCACACCGGAAAGGCCGCAGTGATGGGCTTCACGGGCCCTCCCGGCGCGGGCAAGTCGACGCTGCTGGCGGCGCTGACCAAGCTCAAGCGCCAGCACGAGCAGACGGTCGCGGTGCTGTCGATCGACCCCTCGTCGCCTTTCACCAAGGGCGCGCTGCTCGGTGATCGGATCCGGCTGACCGAGCACTTTCTCGACCCCGGCGTGTTCATACGGTCGATGGCCAGCCGCGGCGCACTCGGAGGGCTCAGCGAGGCGACGCTTCAGGCGGCGCTGCTGATGGACGCCTCCGGCCGTGACGTCGTGCTGCTCGAGACCGTCGGAGTGGGGCAGGCCGAGGTCGACGTGATCGATCACGCCGACACGATCGTGCTCGTGCTGATGCCTGGCTCGGGCGACTCGATCCAAGCGCTGAAGGCGGGCGTGATGGAGATCCCGGACGTGATCGTGGTCAACAAGGCCGATCACCCGCTGACCGACACGATGGTCCGCGAGATCAAGGGCGTGCTCGCGCTCGGCCCCAGGCTGCCGTGGGAGGTCCCGATCGTCCGCACCGAGGCGATCAGGGGCGAGGGCGTCGAGGAGCTGGCCACCAAGCTCGACGAGCACCGTGCCCACATCGAGGCCGAGGGCACGCTGTCTGAGCGCCGGCGCCGCAACCTGATGAGCGAGGTGGTCGGGCTCGCGACGTTCCGGATGCGCCGCGAGCTCGAAGCGTCGATCGCCGAGGACCAGGACGTTCAGGAACTGCTGGACCGTGTCGTCTCACGCGAGCTCGACCCCGCCAGCGCGGCGGCGATTATCCTCGAACGCGCAGCCAACGGACGACCGGGCGATGAGCGCCCGGAGGGGCAGTAGCGAGTGGCAGATGTTCTGACCGATCCATTTGCGGTCGCGGCGATCGTGCTGGCCGTGGCCGGTGTGGCGAAGCTCCGCGCACCCCGGGTCGCGGTCGCGGCGCTGCGCGAGGCCGGACTGCCCGCGAGCACGTGGCTGGTGCGCGCATTCGCGTGCTTCGAGGTGGCGCTCGGCGTGTGGTCCATCGTGTCTCCGGGCCGCTTGGCCGCGATCCTGCTCGGCTGCTGCTACGCCGCGTTCGCGGGGCTCGCGCTGTTGCTCGCGCGCCGCCGCGCCGCGTGCGGCTGCTTCGGCGAGAGCGAGGCGCCCGCGTCGATGGCGCAGGCTGTGATCAGCGCGGTGCTGGCAGTGATTTGCGTGCTCGCGGTCGTCCACACGCCGCACGGCGTCGGCTGGCTACTGGACCGCCCGGTCAACTACGCCGTGGTGCTGGTGATCGGGATCGCGGGCTCGGCGTACGCGACCGTGCTCGCCTACACGCAGCTACCCGGCGCGTGGGCCGCCTGGAGCGCACGATGAGTCACGTGACCGAGCGGCTTGCGTCGGCGGTTGGACGCCTGCTCGAGCGCCGGGTGTCGCGTCGCACGGCGCTGTCGCGCGCGGCGCTCGCGGGCTCGGCGTTCGCGGTTGCGCCGGTGCGCTACCTGGTCCGGCCGGGCACCGCCTGGGCGGTGCTGCGGCCAGAGGCCTGCGGCTCGGGTCTGTGCACCGACGGCTACACGGCGTTCTGCTGCGAGATCCAACACGGCAGCAACAGCTGCCCGAACGGCACCTACGTCGCCGGCTGGTGGAAGTGCACCGCCTACCAGGGCCACGGGCTGTGCGCTCCCGAGGGCGTTCGCTACTACATCGACTGCAACCGGGTCCCGGGCGCGGTGTTCCCGGGCGGCTGCCAGTGCGCCAACGGCGATTGCAGCCGTCGGCGGATCGACTGCAACCACTTCCGCTATGGCCAGTGCAACACCCAGATCGGCGGTACCACCGAGGTCGTCTGCCGGCTGGTGATCTGCCAGCACCCGGCGACCGTCGCCGGCCTGAACTGCAACGCTACGCAGAAGGTCGACAACCGCACCTGCACGCATGAGGCCAACTGCCTGCAGGGGCTCGCGGTTCAGTTCCCTGGCGAGGGAGGAGCCTGATGGTCGCGATCGTGTCGGTCGAGACAGTGCTGCTGGTGCTGCTGATCGTGCTCGTCGCGGGGCTGCTGCGCAGCCATGCCGAGATCATGCGCCGGCTCGGGTCGGGCGAGGGAGGCCCGGGGCCGCTGACGCCACCGGCACAGGCACAGGCACCGCCGTCGGCGGCGCCGCGCGAGCGCAGCCGCGAAGCGGTCAGCGCGCCGGAGCTGGCGGGCGTGACCCCGACCGGCGACGCGGTCAAGCTCGCGTTCGACGCCGGCGGCGCGGCGCCTACGCTGCTCGCGTTCCTGACCAGCGGCTGCAGCACCTGCGCGGGCTTCTGGGAGACGCTCCCGGAGCGCCGGCTGCCCGCCGGCGTGCGCACGGTGATCGTCACCCATGGCGCCGATCGCGAGCGCCCGGCGAAGCTGCGCGCGCTGTCGCCGGCCGGGATCCCGGTCGTGATGTCCTCGCAGGCCTGGGACGACTACGAGATCCCCGGCGCGCCGTACTTCGTCCTCGTTGACAGCGCGATCCGCGGCGAGGGCGTAGCGACCACATGGCACGCGCTGGCGTCGTTGGTCGGAGACGCGATCGAGGACGAGCGCGAGGCGCAGCGCCCCGGTGCCGGTGCCGGGGAGCGGCGCACCGAGCGGATCGACGAGACGTTCGCCGCCGCCGGGATCGGCCCCGAGCACCCGAGTCTGTACCCAGACCGGCGGGCGTGAGCGCGCTGCTGATCCTCGGCTGCGGCGCCGCAATCGTCGGCGCCGTCAGAGCCGCCTGGTCGCCCTGAGGGGAGTCGATGCTCGCGAGCATCACCCCGCTCGGCGAGCGGGGCCGCAACGCGACTTGGGCGATCACCGTCGCCGCGTTCGTGATCGGCGCGACCGCGGCGGGCGCCGCGCTCGGTGCGGCGCTTGCGGCACTCGGCGGCGTGGTCGTGCCCGCCGGTGCCGGGACCGCCTCCCGGATCGTGGCGCTCGCGGCGGCGCTCGCGGTCGCAATCGCGCTCGACGTGCTCCCACGCGTTCCCGGCCCCAACCGGCAGGTCAACGAGCGCTGGCTCGACGAGTACCGCGGCTGGGTCTACGGACTCGGCTACGGCGCCCAGCTCGGGCTCGGGGTGACGACCGTCGTCTCGAGCGCCGGCACGTACGTCGCGCTGGTCGCCGCGTTCCTCGCGCCCGGGCCGGCCGCCGGCGCGCTGATCGTCGGCTGTTTCGGCGCAATCCGCGGGCTGACGCTGCTGGCGGGCGCCGGGGTCCGGACCCCGCCTGAACTGTTGTCGCTGCATCGGGTGCTGTCGCGCTGGCAGCGACCCGTCCGCTGGGCCGGGATCGCC
>DASXDD010000032.1:0-5614 GCA_036490775.1 Solirubrobacteraceae bacterium
GGCGCCGCAACCTCGCGCAGCAGGCGCTGCGAGCATGAGCGGCTACACGATCGTCAACCTCAAAGAAATCGAGGACTCGGCAGGCGAACGCGCACCCGGGATCGAGGGCCGCTTCGCCCGCAAGCACCTCGACTCCGAGCATCTCGGGATCAGCTATCTCGCGCTGCGACCGCAAGACCCGCGAGCACGGGCGGGGTCGCTGCGATCGGCGAGGTGACGAGAAGCAGCAGTGACCAGAAGATCGCGGCCAGGCCGGTCGCGAGCGCCGCGCGGTTGCGGCGGAGGACGATGATCCCGAGCAACGCGGGAGCGGCGAGGTCGAGCCACCCCATCTGCGTCTGCCCGAGTTGTGCCTGCTGCAGTGGGGGCAGGGCTCTGCCGAGCAATCCCGGCGGCGTCGCTGCCTGCAGGGCGCTTGTCGCCGGCCCGACGTGCGGGACGGCCCAGACGAGTAGCACGTCGAGCACGACCAGCCCGACTAGGCCGATCCGTAGCCACGCCTCGGCCGCGACCGCCGAGATGAGCGCAGTGGCAGTGAGGCATGCCAGCGCGATTAGCGCGACCCCCGCCGCTTCTCCGACGAGCGCGTAAGGCTCGACCCAGTCGATCGCGTACAGCGCGGGGACGACCAGCACCGGAAGCCACGGTCCCGGCCAACGCCTGGCCCAGCCGGCGGCCGCGGCGAGCAGCGGTGTCGCGACCGCCGCCAGTCCGGTGAGGAAGGACGCCCCGCCTGCCGCCTCCGCGACGAATACACCGACGAGCAGCGCAAGTCCGGGGATCGCGATGCCAAGCAGACGCGACGCCGCGAGCCGTTCCCGATTCGACGGCACGAGCACGAGTGCACCCTGGAGGCAGTCGAGGGCGATGTCGGAGGGGGCGAGGAACACACCGTGGTCATACCTGCGCGCTCGAACCACCGCGAGGGGGATTCCTCGTGTTGCTGCCGAAGCGGAGCCATCTGGGGGCTCCGCCTATGAATGACACCCATGACTTCTGGGACGAAGCCGGCGAGCGCGACCGGCGTCGCCGCTTGCTCGTTGTCCTCAGCCTCATGACGGTCTTCGGTGTCCTCGTCGGAACGACGGTCCTCGGGGTCGTCGTCAACTGGCCGAAGCACCGCCACGCGCCCACGCCCGCTCTGCTGCGGCACCCAAAAACGTTCGAGGCCAAGGTCACGGAACTTCGCTCGACGCGATGTCTCGCGCCGTCCGCGCGCAACTGCCGGATCGTCACCGCTCGACTCGAGAGCGGCCCCGACAAAGACAAGGAGACATCGTTCCGCTTCGGAGACAGCGGCGGCGCCGCGACACCGAGCATCGGCGACACGCTGCTCGTCTACCGAAATCCGCTCCCTCCCGGCGCACGCCTCGTCGGCCAGCGAATCACCCCCTACCAGTTCGTCGACTTCCAGCGCCGCGCGCCTCTGCTCTGGCTCGCACTCGCCTTCGCGCTGATAACGATCGCGGCCGGACGCCTCCACGGGCTGCGTGCGCTGGTCGGACTGGTCGCCAGCCTCGCCACGATCGTGTTCTTCGTCGTACCGGCGATCGACCAGGGCAGACCGCCGCTCCAAGTCGTCGCCTTCGGTGGGCTCGGCGTGATGCTCCTCACGATTCCGCTCGTCCACGGCGGAGGCGCGAAATCGCTCGCGGCCTGCCTCGGAACCGCGCTCGCACTCCTCGCGACCCTGGGCCTCGCCGACGCCTTCACCTCGCTCGCCCACCTCTCGGGGCTCACCACCGACCAAGCGATCTACCTGCAGGCGACGACCCACGTCTCGATTCACGGCCTGCTCCTGGCAGGGATGGTGATCGGGTCGCTCGGCGTTCTCAGCGACACCACCGTCACGCAAGCCTCGACCGTCATCACTCTACGGCGTGTCGATCCCGGCCTCGGCTGGCGGCAACTCGTCACGCACGCGACGAGCGTCGGACGCGACCACATCGCCGCGACCGTCAACACCCTCGTGCTCGCTTACACCGGCGCGGCGCTCCCGCTCCTCGTCATCTTCGGGCTCGGAGACACCAGCCTCAGCGGCGCGATCAACACGGAGCCGATCGCAGAGCCGATCGTCGCCACGCTCGTCGGCTCGATCGGACTGATCGCGGCCGTGCCGCTGACGACGGCGCTTGCCGCTCTTCTCGCCTTGCACCTGCCTGAAAGGCAGTTGCGCGGCGAGCACCTACACGTTCACTGAACGCGCCCGGCCAAGCGAGTCAACTCGTGCGCTGCGCGCTGCCGTCGCGACAAGGGTGAGGGCGTAGGCGCCGACCGCAACCGCGATGATCATCGTGCTGGGCGGGAGTGTCGGGAAGAGGTAGCTCAGCGTGAGGCCGAACCAGACCGAGCCGAGGGCGAGGACGCTGGAGAGGAGCAGGCCGCGCCACGGGCTTGCGGTGAGTCTGTGTGCGGCGCCCGCCGGGGCGGCGAGGAGGCCGAGGAGGAGAAGTGCTCCGACAGCCTGGCTGGCTTCCGCGGCGACGACGCCGAGGATGGCAAGGAACGCGAGTCCCAGCAGCCGGACGGGGACGCCTTGGGCGGCGGCGACTGCGCTGTCGACGGAGGCGTAGAGCAGCGGGCGTGCGATCGAGAACACGAGGAGGCTCGCCAGCGTCGCCAGAGCGACGGACGTCCGGACGTCGGTCCTGCTGAGCCCGAAGATCGAGCCGAAGAGGACGCGGACGCCGGCGGTGCCGTTTCCGGCGCTGCTCTTGGTCGTGAAGATGGAGAGGAAGAGGACGCCGAGGCCGAGCGTCCAGGCGAACAACGACCCGATGACGACGTCGTCGGCTCGGGCGCGGTCGCCGAGTAAGCCGATCAGGATGCCGCCGAGGACGCAGGCGATGAAGAGGCCGGCGAGGATGTTGAGTCCGAGCACCGCGGCGCCGAGCGCGCCGGTGAAGGCGACGTGGCTGAGCGCGTCACCCGCGAAGACCTGAGCGCGGAGGACGACGAAGTAGCCGACGAGGCCGCAGGCGACGCCGACGAAGCTGCCGGCGACGAGTGCGTTGCGCATGAACTCGTGCGCGAACATCAGAGCCCCTCGGCGGCGAGCGGCTCGAAGCCTCTGAAGCGATCGGCGAGCGCGCGGGCGATGCGCACGGTCACGTAGAGAGCGAAGGCGAGCGACGTGACATAGAAGCCGACCGGGTAGATGGAGAAGTAGGCGAGTGCAAGCCCGACCCACGTGACCACGAGCGCGATCGCGATCGAGAGCGCCACACCGAGCACGGGGCGCGACGTGAGTTGGTGGGCGGTCGCGGCCGGCGTCACGAGCAGCGCGAACACGAGCAACGCACCGGTGATCTGGCTCGTCTCTGCGACCGAGAGCCCGAGCACGAGCAGGAACCCGAAGCCGATCAGTCCCACCCGGACGCCGGCGGCGCGGGCGACCTCGGCGTCGACGGAGGCGAAGAGCAGCGGCCGTGCCGCGACGGCGACCAGCGCGACTGCCGCCACTGCGACGGCGAGCAGGACGATCACCTGCCTGCTCGTGATGCCGAGAAAGGTGCCGAAGAGGAGCGAGTCGAGGCCGTTGAGCACACCGCGGTAAAGGCTGACGAAGAGGAAGCCGAGCGCGAGCGCGAGTGCCTGCAGCGAGCCGATCGCCGCCGACTCGGCGCTGAGGCTCTTGCGCGAGCCGGCGATTCCTGCGAGCGCCAGCGCGCCGATCCCGCAGAAGCCGAAGTAGCCGACGGTGAGGGGCAGGCCGGCGAGGCTCGCGGCGGCGGCACCCGGGAAGGCGATGATCGAGAGGGTGTGACCGGCGAATGTCTGCCGGCGGAGCACCATGAACCAGCCGGTGACACCCGCCATGACGGCGACGATCGTGCCCGCCTCGAGCGCGTTGACCATGAACGGGTACGAGAAGAGCTGCCGGATGTCGTCGACGACGTTCCAGGAAAGGCCTTGGAAGAGGCCGGCCTCAACCATGCACGTGCCGGTCGCCGTGCACGAACGGCGCTTCGGGCTGGCCGACCACGACCAGCCGCCCGTCCGAGGCGCGCAGTACCTCGATCGGGGCGCCGTAGAGGCGGCTGAGCGTCGCGCTGGAGATCACCTCGTCGGGGCGGCCCTGGAGCGCACTGCCGCCGGCGAGGTAGACGACGCCGTCGAGGTAGCTGAGGATCGGGTTGATGTCGTGCGCCACCAGCAGCACCGCGATCCCTTCCTGCCGGCAGATCCGTCGCACGAGCGCCGCGACCGCGGCCTGGTTTGGCAGGTCGAGGCTGTCGAGCGGTTCGTCGAGCAGCAGCAGTTCGGGGCGACGGACGAGCGCCTGTGCGATCAGCAACCGCTGCTGCTCACCGCCGGAGAGCTCACCGATCGACCGACGCGCGTAGCCGGCAGCATCGACGAGCGCGAGTACCTCCCCGATGCGCCTCGCCTCCTGCGCCCGGCGCGGAAGACCCGGGAGCGGGACACCCCAACGCGTGCCGTTCAGTCCGAGCTGGACGAGGTCGATCCCGCGGATCCGGGTCGATGCGTCGAAGTTGTGCCGCTGCGGCAGATATCCGATCCTCGCCCTCGCCGCTCCCGGGCGCTGTCCCAGCACCCGCGCTGCACCGACAGCGAGCGGCTGCTGGCCGAGGATCGCTTTGACGAGCGTCGACTTGCCGGCGCCGTTGGGGCCGAGCACGGCCACGAAGTCACCGTGCGCGACGGTCAACGATACGTCGCTCCAGATCGTCCGCCCACCCAGGCGCGCCGCCGCGCGCTCGAAGGTGACCGCCGCACCGGCCCGCTCCGCGGCCGCTCGTCCCCCCGAGGATGACGCGAGGTCGAGCGCTGGCTCGGCCGGGCTCAACGCCCGGTTGCTTTCGCGAGCGACGCCTGCAGCGCCTTGAGTTGCCGCGCCTGCCAGGCCTGGAAGGTGGCGGAGGCCGGTGTGAGCGTCTCGGTGATCGTGGTGATCGGGATGCCCTCCTTCCGGGCGGCGTCGGTGATCCGCCTCACGTCGGGGGTGCTGTTCTGGCTGTTGTAGACCCAGACCTTGATCTGCTTGCGGGCGATCTGGCGGTCGATCGTCGTCTTGTCCTTGGCGGTCGGCTCGGCGCCCTCGCTGATCGCTTTCAGGAATGACGCAGGTGTCAGCAGGTTGAGTCCGAGCGCCTGCGCGAGCGGCGCGAAGATGCTCTCCGAGGCGCCGACCGGGACACCGTGGTACTTGCGTCTGATCGCCGCGATCAAGCTCCGGTACTGCGCGAGCCCGCGGCTCTCGAATCTCGCCTTCTGCTGCTTGAAGTAGCCGGCGTCCTTCGGGTCGAGCCTCGAATAGTCGCGGACGATCGCACCGATCACCTCTTGCACATCGCTCGGCGAATACCAGCGGTGCGGGTTCCCGCCCGGCTTGACCCCGACCAGGTCACCGACGGTCAGCACGACCCGGCCGTGCACCGGATTGGCGGCGATCAGCTTCGGCGCCCACGGGTCGTAGCCGATCCCGTTCACGATCGCCATCTGCGCCCCCGCGAGCGTGCGGGCGTCCGCCGCTGTCGGCTCGTAGTCGTGCGGGTCGGTTGCCGGGCTCGTGATCACGCTCGTCACGTGCACACGGTCGCCGCCGAGCTGGGTGGCGATGCTGCCCCAGAAGTTCTCCGCCGCCACGACC
>DASXDD010000033.1:0-4663 GCA_036490775.1 Solirubrobacteraceae bacterium
CTCAGCACCCGAGGTCTACACGTGCGGCCCGCCGCCGATGGTGGACGCACTGGTCGACCTGCTGACATCGGCTCACGGCGTGGAGGAGCGGGACATCCACTACGACAAGTTCACCACGGCGGTCAGCGAATGACCGCCCCGGGGCTGCCGGAGCGAGTCGAGATCCGCGAGGTTGGGCCGCGAGACGGCTTTCAGAACGAGCCCGAGCGTATCTCGACCGACGACAAGGTCATGCTCATCGATGCGCTTGCCCGGACCGGACTACGCCGAATCGAGGTGGCGAGCTTCGTTCGCCCCGATGTGATCCCTCAGCTCGCCGACGCGATCGAGGTGCTGCACCGGATCGAGGTCCCGAAGGGCGTGTCACTGACGGTCCTCGTGCCGAACCAGCGAGGACTCGAGACCGCGCTCGAGCACCGCGACCGCTTCCACGAGGTGGCAGTGTTCCTCAGTGCCTCCGAGACCCATAACCGCAAGAACGTCAACCGTGCGGTCGACGAGTCCGCGACAGCGCTCGAGCGGATCATTCCCATGGTGAATGAGGCCGGTCTACGGTGTGGCGCCGTGATCGCCACGTCGTTCGGGTGTCCCTACGAAGGGCACGTCGATCCGGCGCGGGTGCTCGACTTGGCAGACCGGCTCGTTGCTGCCGGCGCGCAGGAGATCGGCTTTGGCGATACGACCGGGATGGCGAATCCACGCCAGGTCTCCTCGTTCTTCGCCGACGCCGTGCGGCGGCTCCAAGGCGTCGAGCTCACCGCCCACTTCCACAACACCCGCGGCCAGGGCCTGGCCAATGTGCTCGCAGCGCTAGAGGCCGGTATCACGAGCTTCGAGTCGTCGTTCGGTGAGCTCGGCGGATGCCCGGTTCCCCCCGGCTCGACCGGAAACGTCGCCAGCGAGGATCTGGTCTCGATGTTTCAAGAGATGGGCATCGAAACGGGAATCGACCTCGAGCGGCTGATCGCGGCCTCGGCCGAGGTGCAACGCATCCTCGGGCGCCGGCTGACCAGCCACGTTCTCATCGCCGGACCGGTGGACTGGAATGGGAACTAGCGAGCAGGTCGTCCAGGTCGACGCGCGAGGCGACGTCATGCACGTCGTCATGTCGCGGTTACCGGCCAACGCGCTCGGCGCACCATTGATCGATGGCCTCGAGTCCGCGATCGACGCGCTCGAACACGGGAGCGCAAAGGTCCTCGTCGTCAGCTCGGCCGTCCCCGGGTTCTTTGCGGCAGGCGCCGACATCAAATACATGTCGAAGCTCGATTCGTCGGAGTTCGCACGCTACCGTGATGCGCTTCGCTCGCCACTCGAGCGCCTTGCGGGCTGCGGGCGCCCATCGATCGCCGCGATCGATGGGCGGGCGCTCGGCGGAGGACTCGAGCTGGCGATGGCGTGCACGCTTCGCTTCGCGACGGCCGCTTCAAGGCTCGGCCTGCCGGAGGTCAAGCTCGGCCTGATCCCAGGCGCCGGAGGAACGCAGCGGCTGCCGCGGCTGGTCGGACCCGGTCGCGCGCTCGAGCTGATGCTGAGCGGTCGGGAGGTGGACGGACGCGAGGGCGAGGCGATCGGCCTGGTGGACGTGCTCGTCGAGGACGACGCGACCGACCGCGCGCTCGAATTCGCCCGCGGCCTCGCCCAGCTGTCGGGACCGGCGATGGAAGCGATCATCACTTGTGTTGAGGCCGCCCAGACCGCTCCGGAGCGAGGCGTGGCGATCGAGGGGAACGCAGTTGCCCATCTGTTCGCTGACGGTCACGCCGACGCGGGAATCGCGGCGTTCCTCGAGCAGCGCGGAGCGCGGGCATGACCGCGGAGGCGACACGCGGGATAACCATCCTGCGTGGCGGCATCGAGTCAATCGCAGACACCGCGGCGGCGGCGGAGGCGGCCGGCTTTGACGCCGTCTGGACGCCCGAGTTCTACACGCGCTCGGCGGTCGTCACGCTTGCCAGCATCGCTTCGCGGACATCGCGATGTCGGGTCGGCACGTCGATCGCCTACGCCACCGGCCGGTCGCCACTGGTGATGGCCACCGAGGCACGCAGCCTCGATGAGATCAGCGAGGGAAGGCTCGTGCTTGGGCTCGGCACCGGAACCCGGCGCATGATGGAGGACTGGCACGGGGTCGCTCCCGATGCTCCGGCGGTGCGAATGGAGGAGCTCGTGCCGCTGTTGCGCCGGCTGTGGCGCCTGCACGAGGCACCGGTCGAGCACGAAGGCCGCTTCTACCGCTGCCACGTGACCCCGACGGCTGAAACGGAGCCCGGCGTCCGCGAGGACATCCCCGTGTACACCGCGGGCGTGAATCCCCGAATGGTGCAGGTAGCCGGCCGGGTGTCAGACGGCCTGCTCGGCCACCCGCTGTTCTCGCGCCAGTACGTCGATGAGATCGTGCGCCCCGCGATCGGCGAGGGGCAACGCAAAGGACACAGAGAGGATGCGCGCGTTGAGCTGGTGGGGATCGTGATCTGCTCGATCGCCGAGGACCCAGAGCAGGCGCGCCGCGAAGCGGCCGCGCAGCTCGCGTTCTACGCGGCTCCTAAGACCTACGGCGCGCTGCTCGATGCGAGCGGCTTCGGTGCGGCCGGTGAGTCGATCCGCGCTGCCTTCGCTGAGCGCGACTTCGCCCGGATGACCGCCGCCGTGCCGGACCGGATGGTCGACGTGATGGCAGCCGCGGGCACGGCGGCGGACGTCCAGGCATGGCTCGAGCAAGCCGCCGACGTCTTCGACCACGTGGTCGTCTACCCGCCGAGCTTCGGGCTCAGCCCGGAGCGCTGCGACGAGCTCGCCGCCGCGCTTGTCGAGTCTCTCGCCCCGAGCCCCGCGCTGAGCGATGGCTGATGCCTCCCGAGTCGGTCTCGTGATCGACGAGGTGGACTTTCCGGTAGAGGAGGGGAAGCTGCGCGAGTTCGCGGTGGCGGTTGGCCACGGGGACCCCCGCTCCGTGCCGTTGACGTTCACGACGGTGGCCGGACACTGGCGCGGCCAGCAGGCGATGGTCGAGCTCCTCGGGCTCGAGCTAGCCAGGATCGTTGTCGGCGGGAGTGAGTGGGAGTATCACGCTTCGATCGCGGTCGGCGACCGGTTGCGGGGGCGGCGCGTCGTCAAGGCGGTGGCGCAGAAGCAGGGATCCCGCGGGTCGATGATGCTGATCACGCTCGAGACGCGGTTTCATCGCAGCGATGGCCAGCTTGCGGTCGTCCAGCGCGACACCGTAATCGAGCTGCCGGCATGAGCCGATTCGAGCGCACCGCGGGACCGATCACGAGAACTCAGATCGTGCGGTTCGCCGGCGCTGCGGGCGATTTCAACCCGATGCACCACGACGAGCCGTTTGCGCTCTCCGCCGGCCAGCCGGGCGTGTTCGCGATGGGGCAGCTGCAGGCAGCGATGCTCGCGGCGATGGTCGCTGAGTGGCTCGGCGCGGAGAACGTCGTCGGCTACGGCGTCCGGTTTCGCGACAAGGTGTGGCCCGGGGACCGCCTCGTGCTGAGCGGGGAGGTGACCGAGGAGCTCGACGGAGTGCGCCTCTGCGAGCTGAAAGCAACGCGCAAAGCCGACGGCGCGCTGGTGTTGACGGGGTGGGCTCGCGCGAGGGTGTGAGTGCCGGGCTAGCGGAGCACGAGCTCCAGCGCGTCGGCGATCCGGTCGTCGTAGACGCCTGGGCCGCCGAGCAGTTGCGAGTCGCTCTTGGCGCGCTTGAAGAGCAGTTGCAGATCGTGCTCCCAGGTGTAGCCGACAGCGCCGTGGAGGAACAGGGCTCTGTCGGCGACCGAGCTCGCGGCCCGCGCCGCGCGCGCCTTCGCCACCCACGCGTCGAGCTCGGCGTTTGGTTCGTGCGCGCCGACCGACCAGGCGGCGTAGTGCACGGCCGCGCGTGTGCCTTCGATGCTCACGAGCATCTCCGCCGCGGCGTGCTTCACGGCCTGGAAGGACCCGACCGGAACGCCGAACTGCACCCGCTGGCCGACGTACTCGACGGTCAGATCGAGCATCCGTTGTGCCGCCCCGAGCGCGTCGGCGGCGACCAGCACCGCTGCCCAGGCCGCGACCGCGCGCATCGCCTCGGGTCCGATCCCGTCGTAGCGCTCGAGCGGCGTCGCACCGAGCCTGACGTCGGCGACCGCGCGGGTGCGGTCTACGAGCAGGCGCGGCTCGATCTGCGCGGCGGAAGCAGTGTGAAGCTCGAGCGCTTTGCCGTCCCAGGCGACGAGCAGATTCGCACTCGGCGCACCGAGCACGAGCGCAAGCTGCTCGCCCTGCGATGGCGCATCCGGGGGGGCGCCGCCAGGTCTCGCGAGTGCGCCGAACGCTTCGCCGAGCGCCAGCGACTCGATGCGGTCGCGAGCCGCGTCGCTGTCGCAGCGCCCGAGTGCAATCGCCGCGAGCAGCGTCCCATATAGCCCGTCGGACGGGACCGCGCCGCGTCCCAGCTCTTCCGCGAGGATCCCGAGCTCGAGCAGAGCGCCGCCTTGGCCCCCAGATTCCTCGGGAATCCCGATTCCGGTCCACCCCTGCCTAACGGCCAGAGCAAGGGCGTCGTCGTGGTCGATGCGGTCTCCGAGCACCCATTCGCGGACCCGCGATAGCGGGGCCTCGCGGTCGATCGTGCCCCGCACGGATTCGCGCAGGAACTGCTGCTCATCGGTAAACG
>DASXDD010000034.1:0-12111 GCA_036490775.1 Solirubrobacteraceae bacterium
TTGTGCTTCTTCGCCAACGCCGATGACGGCACTAGTAAGAGCGCGGCGGCGGTCAGCAATACCCCCACCAGCCGCAAGCTCTTCACGGCACCTATTCGCATGTTGCCCTCCGTTTAGCGGTGTGCGCCCGGCCTGCGCCCGTTGATGGCGGGGCAGCCTACAGCCATCCAGCGCGCGTGTAAACGACTTGTGGAGCAATTTCAGACCTTTGCAGTAGGTCCGTTTTTCGGGAAAAAGCAGGCTTAAACGAATCGCGCCCCCGCTTGAGCGGGGGCGCGACCTTCTGCTGAGCGGCGTGATTCGGTTAGTTCACGCCGAGACCGGAGACGCCGGCCGGCAGGATCGCATCGGCTACCGACTGGATGTGCGTCAGGCTTCCGCCTGGACCGATCCGGAAGGCGTCGATGTGGCTCGGGCCCGGGATGATCACGGCCGGGTTGAGCACGTACAGGAACTTGCCGTCGCTGCTCAGTGCCTCGTCACCGGGGAACCCTCCCGGCGAAACATCGGTCTGCCCAAGCAGGTTGAGCACACCGTCGGGAGAGATCGCGTACGTCGAGACCACGCCCTGTCCGCTCCCGATGCCGGCCGGGGATCCGGCGGGCGAGGCGAGCGTGTTGGTCACGAACGCGTACCGGTTGTCCTTGCTGACAACCAGCCAGCAAGCGGCACGGCCACCGCTCGGGAAGTCACCCTTGAACCTGAGGTCGCCCGACGGGCTGAGGCTGAAGGATGCGGCTGACCCGAAGAACTGGGACGGGTCTCCCGGGTTAGGCGGCGAGTCCATCGGGTTCGCTGCGCTCCCCGACGGCGTCGCGACGAACCCTGCGTCGCTGACGAGGAGGTTGTTCTGCCCCGCGAACGAGAACCCGAACGGGTTGGGCGTCGGCGCCTTGTGCTTGACGGCGGGCCCGGCTGCGCCTTGCCAGTTGACCGAGAACACGTCGATCACGCCGTTGGGCGCGGGCAGTCCGCGCTCGGTCACGACCAGTTGGCGGCCGTTAGGCGCGAAGCCGATCTGCGCCGCGACCACAGTCGGGAACGGCGTCGAGAGCGACTCGATTGACCCGGGGATCGGGGTCAGGTGGCCGCTGGACGAGAACGACCAGCCCTTGATGTTGGAGCTCTCCTCGTTGACGACGTACACCAGGTTGCCATGGCTCGTGAGGCTGATCGGCAGGGTCCCGCCGGAGCTCACGTGGTCGACCAGTACGGGTCCGGAGGACGTCGTCTTGAACGAACTGATCGAGTTGTCTCCGGAGTTGACCACGAACAGAATGCGGCCATCGCTTGTCAGGTTGGTCGATCCCGAGGAGTCGACGATCGGGAACCCGAATGGCGGTTGCGACGCGATGCCGTTGCCGCCGGTGGAGACTGGTGCTCCGGTCTGGGTGATCGTCCCGTCGGCGTGGCGCGCGTACATGATCACGGCGTTGCCCGCGGGGCTGTTGGTCGTGGTGTACAGCGCGTTCGGCGCGGCCTGATTGCCGTGGTCCCGTGCGTGCTGCTTCGCGTGATGACGCTGGTGGTGGCCCTTCGTGCGGCCATGCGCCAGTGCTGAAGCCGGTAGGAGTAGTGCGGCGGCAGCCAGCATCATCGCCAGCAGCCGTAGCGCCCGTACGGCATCTCGTCCCATCTTGCCCTCCATTGTTTTGTTGCCCCCGGCCGTCTGCGGCCGATTCAGGCATGACGCTAACCGATCACGGGCGGCCCGTGCACAAGTTCACCCCAAAATCACACTTCTGGGGACGGTGGCACGCGGCAGCGCGCGCACTCACCCACAGCCACAACCAGCGCGATCGCGGGGCGTCAGATGATGCTGGTCTCGCGCCGCGCGACCGTGAGATCGACGGGGCGCGTAAGCGCCTTGAGCGCGGGCAGCTGCTCGAGCGCGGCCGCGCGGCCGGCGGCGAGGAACCGGTCAGCGAGGTGGAAGTCGCGCCATTCGGCCGGCCCGAACCGCGGTGTGATCACGACGTCGGCCAATGCCGCGTGACGAGCGCTCGTGTCCAGTTGGCTGAGGTCCATCGCCTCGAGAATCGTGTCCAGCGGCCCGTGGCGGCGCTTTTTCTGCGGCTCTGTGTCGGGCTCGGTCACGCCGGGCCATGCCTCTAGGGACTCGGTGCCGAGCAGGTTCACCGACACCACGATGTCGGCGCCGTCTTCGATGACCGCCGCCGTGGGGACGGGTACGAGGGCGATCGCGTCGATCATCCGGTGTCCGTCGCGCTCTTGGGTCGGGAAGACCCCGGCCACCGAAAGCGCCGCCAGCAGCGCCTCCCACAACGGCCCTGACCGCTGGGCGACCGGGACCTTGTCGGTCAGGTCGACGGCCATGATCACGAGCGGGATCGCGGTGTGCGAGAAGAACGCGCCCTTGGTCGCCTCCTTCAGGAGCCCGGTCAATGCCTCGAGACCCGCCGATCCGACCAATGGCGAGGAGAACAGCTTGCCGACGTTCTCGGGGCCGAACGCCTCGCGGAACCGGGCGTCGATCGTCTTCGCGTCGTAGCCGAGCGCCAATTGAGTGGCGACGAACCCGCCGATGCTGCTGCCGCCGACATAGTCGACTGTGTAGCCGGCCTCTTCGAGCGCCTGGAGGAAGCCGACATGTGCATAGCCCTTGGCGCCACCGGCTCCGAGCGCGACGCCCAGCTTCGTCCGTGTCAGGTGCCGCGCAAGCCACGCGACGTCGGCGTCGGCCAGCGGGAAATCTTCCTGGCGGGGACACTCCCGCACGATCAGCTTCGCCGAGGCAGTCGACCAAGCTCGGCTCGCGTTCCTCGCCTGATCTGAGACGAGCACGACCTCGAGGCGACGCCCCTCGGCACCGCGTGCGATCTCGCCTAGGCGATCGGCCTCCTCGGCGGTTCCGGCGAGCGCGACGACCCGGTCGACCTCGTCGAGCATCACCGCGAGGTTGTCGGGGTCGAGGTCTCCGGGGATCAACACGGTCGCGTTGTCCGCGGCCGCCTCGTCGGATGCGGTCAGAGCGCCGGCAAATGACAGCGACCGGTCCAGAACCTTGACCGGCCGAGGGCTGGCGGTCCTTGCGGCGGCAACCAGCCAGTTGATCGCGCCCGCGAGCGAGGGGCCTGCGCAGATCCCGATTTCCTCGCCGCGCTGGTTGGCGGTGCTGCGAGCGCTTGCGCTGAACAGCGCAGCGCTGCGCCCACTGGCGCGGAACAAGCGCTCGCGTTGTGTGTGGATGACGTTGATCAGGATCTGAGGGAAGTGCTTCGCGAGGTCGACGAGCCCCTCGGCGTCGAGCTCAAGCGTCGTGGTCCTCGTGCTCGCGACTACCGTGGCGGTTCGCTCGGTACCGGTGATCGCGTCCTGCGCGCCGATCACGTCCCCCTTGCGCATCCGCAGCTCGATCTCACCGCCGCCCGCCGTGGTCCCTGCAGTCCAGTGGACAAGACCATCGGTGATCAGCCAGATCCGATCGCTGGGCTCTCCGGCCTCGCAGAGCTGCTCGCCCGGTTCAAAGCGGACCTCGCGCATGCGCTCGGCGACGGTGTCAAGCTCGTCGCCGCTCAGTCCGGCGAACAGTTGACTTCGAGCCAGCGCGGCATCGTGCGCCATCAGAGTCCCGCTCCGGTCATGGGCGCAGGGTATGCGGGTCGCCGCGGTTGCGTCAAGGCGCGCTCAAGCCGCGCCTTGTGAGGAAGCGTCCGGCGGCGCGGTGGCCGCCTCGGGCTCCTCCTGCGAGATGGCCTCGTGCGCAGTCAGCACCATCATCTCCGCCGGCGGATCGGGCGCGGCGATCGTCGAGGTCACGCGCAGCTGCGGGTCGACGTGAAGCAGCTCGCCCGGCTCCAGCAGCCGCCAGGCGGGGTTGGAGTCCATTCGCTCGGACGCGATCACGGTCGCGGGCAACAGCGCCAGCGCGGCCGAAAACACCCGCGTAATCCCCGAGGTACTGCGCTGCTCGAACATCGCGCCGTCGTCGAAGCCCGCCAGCGAGCGCTCGAGGATCCACAGTTCGTTCGTGTCTGGGTAGCGCAGCGCCCAGATGTCGGTCGGCGTCGTCAGAAGCATGTTCAGCGAGTACAGCGGGATGTCGGCCGCGAGCTCGCGCGCTGCCGCCGTGATCCCCGCCTCGATGTCGCCGCCGGCCTCCTCGATCCGCTTGGTCATCAGCGTGAAGTACATCTCCGAGTCGGTCTCGCCGCCCATCAGCTCGGCATGGCTGCCGAGCTTGGCACGCAGGTCGTCGAGGTTTGAGAGCACGCCGTTGTGGGCGAACAGTCGCCCATCCTGCTGGAACGGATGCGTGTTCTCGAGCGTCGGCTGCGCCGCGGTCGCGTGGCGGATATGGGCGAGGAACGTGCGCGAATGAGCCTCGCGCGCATCGGCGATGAACGTCTGGCTGCGACTCGCCGTGACCGGCTTTCGATAGACGACCGGCGCGCCGTCGTCGTCGAACGTCCCGAGTCCGACGCCATCGGGCTGGGTCTCGCTCTGCAGCAGCAGGCTCGTCGGAGCGTCGAGCAGCCAGAAGGTCGCCTGGACCTCGCGGGTCCCTCCGCTCATCCCGAACAGCCGGCACATGCCGGTAATCCTATGTGGCGGCGGCGACAGCCTCTCAGAGGTGCGCGCGCTCGACCGCGGGCGACGCCGACGTGCGCAGCGGCCGGGCGGTCTCCTGCACGAGCGCCTCGAGCACCGCCGGCATGTACCCGCGCGCGAACGCGGCGCGCTGGCGCATCGCGCCGTTGCCGTCCTCGAGCAGCCGCTCGACCTCATCGAGCGCTGCGTCGGAACCGAGCTCGCGGGCGTACGGCCGCGCGAGCGCGACCGCGGCGCGGGCGACCTCGGGCACTGGCCGCAGCGCGCCGTCGGACCAGATGGTCGCGTCGAGCCCGTCGCGCGCAGCCCGGAAGCTCGACTCCATCAACACCTCGCGGCGCTCCCACGGGCCGTGCTCCTCGGTGGCCCGCACCGCCAGCGAATGGACCAGCGCCGCGAGGCCGGCGACGCTGCGCAGCGACGACTGGCTGTCCATCGCGCGCACCTCGATCGTCCCGAGCACGGGGTGCGGGCGGACGTCCCACCACAGGAATGTGTAGTCGGGCAGCTCGCCGGCTTGGCAGATCGCCTCAGCGCACTCGGCGTACGCGTCGAAGGAGTCGAACGCGGGGGGGATCTCCGAGCGCGGCAGCGCCCGGAACACCTGCGCGCGAGCGGTCGCCAGGCCGGAGTCGCGGCCGTGCCAGAACGGCGAGTTGGCCGCCAGCGCCTGGAGCAACGGCAGGTGCTCGCGCAGCCCATTGAAGGCACGGATGGCGGTCTCCTCGTCGGGCATCCCGACGTGGACGTGCAGTGCGCACGTCGGCGTTCGCGCCTGCAGCCCTCGCATCTCGTCGGAGATCAGCTCGTAGCGCTCGCTGGGATATGGGACCACGTCGCCGAACGCCCCTGCCGGATGCAGGCCCGAGCCGATCGTGGTCGCGCCGACCGCGCGCAGGCGCTGACGCAAAGCGCCAAGCGCCGCGACGGCCTCGGCGGCGTCGGCGCAGATCGGAGACGACAGCTCGATCAGGCTCGCGTAGTACTCCGGATGAAGGCCGCCGTCGGCATGGGCGCCGGCGAGGCGTCGCATCACCTCAACGGCTCCGTGGTCGAGCGCGTGGGTGACGCGATCAACCAGCACCAACTCCTCTTCAACGCCGAGGGAGAACTCCCCGGTCACCCCAAAATTGACAGCTGAGATTGCCACGCTCATCGTCCCGCGATTGTTCTTTGGCCGCCAACCGACCCCACGACTCGAACGTCCAAGCCGGTGGAACGGCAGATGCGCCAATCAGCCCCTATAAGACATCCGATGCTATCCGCTGAGGCAAGTGCCAGTTAAAGGAATGGTCACGAAACCGCCCCTATTCGCGACAAGGTCCCGTCTGTAGACTGCCCGCGCCATGGGCGCGACTGGATCCAGGGGGTCATCCGGCAGCATGCCGATCGTCACCGGCAAGCGCATGATGCTCTTCTCCGGACGGGCGAATCCGGAGCTTGCGGCTTCGATCGCGGGCAAGCTTGGGATCGAGCTCGGGGCCGTGACGCTGAAGACATTTTCGGCCGGTGAGGTCTACTGCCGATACGAGGAATCGATCCGCGGCGCCGACGTGTTCATCGTGCAGCCGACATGCTCGAACCCCGAGACCGGGATCACCGCCAACGACGCGCTGATGGAGCTGCTGTGCATGATCGACGCTGCCGTCGGCGCCTCCGCGCATCGCGTGATCGCCGTGATGCCGTGGTTCGGTTACTCGCGTCAAGACAAGAAGTCGGCGCTGCGCGAGCCGATCAGCGCGCGGCTGGTCGCGCACATCCTCGAGGCCGCCGGCGCCGACCGCGTGCTGACGCTCGATCTGCACGCCGGGCAGGTGCAGGGCTTCTTCTCCAAGCCCGTTGACCACATGACGGCGATGTTCCTGCTCGCGGATTACTTCGCAAGGCTCGAGCTCGACGACCTGGTGATCGTCTCGCCGGACGTCGGCCGCGTGAAGCTCAACCACAAGTTCGCCGACGCGGTCGGCGCGGACCTGGCGCTGATGACCAAGGACCGTCCGGCCCAGCAGGTCGCCGAAGTCGGCTACATAATCGGCGACGTCAAGGGCAAGACCGCAGTGCTGGTCGATGACATCATCGACACGGCCGGCACGCTGCGCGCGGCGGCGCAGACGGTGCTCGACGAGGGCGCCGCGCGGGTATTCGCCGCGTGCACCCATCCGGTGTTCTCCGGCGGCGCCTTCGACTCGCTGCGCAAGGCCGGCTTTGAGCAGATCGTCTGCACCGACACGATTCCGCTGCGTCCGGGAGCGCCGGAGAACATCGTTGTGCTGTCTTGCGCGGAGCTGCTCGCCGACACGATCAAGCAGATCTTCACCGACGGCTCGGTCAGCGCCGTGTTCGGCGGTGAGAACCAGCTCTTCTAACGGTTTGCGGAACATCGTCCGGCAGCCCGAGCGCGGGTTGCATTCAGGCCTTCGCTTGCGTCATGATGGCCAGGGAGTACACCGACGAGGGGGTTGTCAGCGGGGCTCAGATACTCAGCGGTTGGCGGCTGGCGTGCACTGACGCCGCGTCGCCGAGCAGTTCTCCCTTGGCACCAGCGGCAACAACTTGTGATCTAGAACGAAACCGAGGAGCAGCTAATGGGAGATGACCGATCGGCGTCGATGCTGGAGCTCAAGGCGATCGACGCGCCGCAGGGGCACTACGACGTGGCGATCCTCGGCGGCGGGCTGGCCGGCCTGACGATGGCCATCCAGCTCAAGCGCGAGCGGCCCGAGACTCGGGTTCTGGTCACCGACAAGCGGACTGAGCCCGCCCCCGAGGCGGCGTTCAAGGTCGGTGAGTCGAGCGTCGAGATCGGTGCCTACTACTACCGCGAGATGGTCGGCATGCGCGACCATCTCGAGAAGTACCAGCAGCGCAAGCTCGGGCTGCGCTTCTACCTCCCGGCCGGCGACAACTCCGACATCACCAAGCGGGTCGAGTTCTGCACGCCCGGCCACCTCGACGCGTTCACGCACCAGATCGACCGCGGCCGGTTCGAGAACGAGCTGTTCCGCCGCGCCCGCAAGGCCGGCGCCGATGCGTTCCGCGGCTGGCGCGTCCAGGACGTCGAGCTCGGTCCGGACAAGCACACGGTCCACATGTCCCAGGAGGAGGACACCTGCAGCGTCACGGCGCGGTGGATCGTCGATGCCAGCGGCCGCGCGAACATCATCCGCCGCAAGCTCGACCTCGGAAACGGCGTCGACACCGGTCACCACTGCAACGCGGCGTGGATCCGGCTCGCGGGCGGCCTGGACTTCGAGGACTGGACCGACGACGAGGAATGGCTGGGACGGATGCCCGAGAAGGGTCTGCGGATCCATTCCACAAGCCACCTGATCCAGCCCGGCTACTGGCTGTGGCTGATCCAGCTCGCGTCCGGTCCGATCAGCATCGGCGTATGCGCTGACCCGCGCTTTCACGCCTGGGAGGAGATCAACAGCTTCGACGCGTGGATGGAGTGGCTCAAGCGCAACGAGCCGCAGCTGCACGCCGAGATCGACGGCCGCCGCGAGGACGTGTTGGACTTCCTACGCGTCCAGGACTACTCGTATGGGTCGACGCGCTTCTTCTCGCCCGATCGCTGGACGCTGGTGGGCGAGGCCGGAGGGTTCCTCGATGCGTTGTACTCGCCCGGCTCTGACTTCATCGGTTTCTCGAACACGTTCAGCGCCGAGCTGATCGAGCGCGACCTCGACGGTGACGACGTGACGGACCTCGTCGAGTTCTACAACGACTTCTACCTGAACCTGTTCAACACCACTGCGCACCTGTACCGCGACAACTTCCAACTGTTCGGCAACCCGCAGGTGATGGTCGCGAAGTTCGTCTACGACAGCTCGACGTATTTCACCGGGATCGGGAACGCCTGGTGCCACGAGCGGATGCGCAAGCCCGAGGACATCGAGAGGCTCGGCGAGGTCCTCCACGACGTAATCCAGATGCTGCCGATCATGCAGCAGCTGTTCCGCGACTGGAACGCGATCGAGCAGACGCCGTTCGAGGGCGTCTCGGTGCTGCCCAAGCAGCTCGTTCCCTACATCGCCGCGCAGGCCGACATGGCACACCCGGCCGAGGGCGACGTGGTGTTCGAGAACTCAGCCAAGAACGTCAAGTACCTGAAGGCGCTCGCCGTCTGGATCTTCCACCGGGCCGCCCGCAACCTGCCCGAGCAGCCCGACGAGAACCGCGGCATCAATCCCCTGGCGATCAGCCTGCACCCCGAGCGGTGGGAGGCCGACGGCCTCTACTCCGACGACGGGATCAGCCTCGTCCAGGCACTCGAGATGCTGCCGGGAATCGAGGAGATGGATCTGGAGGCGCGTGGAGCGATCGTCGCGGCTTAGCCGCGGCTCGCGCCTCGAAGGCCCAATCCGCGACCGAATGCAATCAAGAGAATTTTGATGGTGGACAAAGGAGACAAGGTGGGTAACCAGCAGCCGGCTGACAGCTACGACGTCGCGATTCTCGGGGGCGGCCTCGCCGGGCTCAGCCTGGGGCTGCAGCTCAAGCAGGCCCGCCCGGAGACGAGCATCTTCATGGCCGAGAAGCGCAAGGGGGCAGCGCCCGAGGCCGCCTTCAAGGTCGGGGAGTCGACCGTCGAAGTCTCGGCTCACTACTTCGCCGACATCCTCGGGCTCAAGGAGCATCTAGACACCGAGCAGCTGCACAAGTTCGGGTTGCGCTGGTGGTTCCCCGCCGGCGACAACACCCAGATCGCCGAGCGGATCGAGCGCGGGATCAACAAGCCGCTCGACCATCCCAGCTACCAGCTCGACCGCGGCCGCTTCGAGAACTATCTCGCCGAGAAGAACTATGAAGCGGGCGTGGACCGGTTCGGCGACTGCAGGGTGCAGAACGTCGAGATCGGCGACCCGCACGTGATCACCGTCACCCACGAGGGCGAGGAGCGCACGGTCAAAGCGCGCTGGGTCGTGGACGCCGCGGGCCGCGCGTCGATCCTGAAGAAGAAGCTCGACCTGGTCGAGGACAACGGTCACGTCGTCAACTCGTCCTGGTTCCGGCTCGCCGGCGGCGTCAACATCGAGGACTGGGCCGACCAAGACGACGAGGAGTTCTTCGGGCGCATGTCAGAGCGCGGGCTGCGCCAGTACAGCACCAACCACCTCTGCGGCAAGGGCTACTGGGTGTGGATGATCCCGCTGTCGTCGGGAGCGATCTCGATCGGAATCGTGGCCGACCCGCGATTCCACCCCTATGAGGAGATGAACAAGCTCGACGTCATGCTCGACTGGATCCGTCGCTACGAGCCACAGCTCGCCGACTCGGTCGAGGGCCGCATGGATCAGATCGAGGACTTCCTGAAGGTGTCGGACTTCTCCTACGGCTGCAAGCAGGAGTACGACGGTGCCGCGCGCTGGGCCCTGGTCGGCGAGGCCGGACCGTTCCTCGACCCGTTCTACTCGCCGGGCTCTGACTTCATCGCGATCTCGAACACGCTGACGGCTGACCTGGTCACGCGCGACCTCGATGGCGAGGACGTGACCGAGCGCGCGAAGGCGCACAACGAGCTCTACCTGAGCACCTACAAGCTCAACCTCACCCAGTACGAGGGGCAGTACGAGTTCTGGCAGAACTCGCTGGTGATGACCGTGAAGATCTGCGCCAACAACATCCTCTACTGGGGCACCGAGGGTCTGCTGTTCTTCCACGACAAGTACACCGACGTCGACTTCATGGCCGAGGTGCGCCCGGATCTCGAGCGGATCTGGGGGATCACCCGGGCGCTCGAGATGATGTACCGCGAGTGGAACAACCTCGAGGATCGCGAGTGGCGGCGCGCGATCGTGCCCACGCAGGCGTTCCCGGGCATGTTCCAGCGCCACGTCGAGATGGCCGGCGGATTCGACGACGAGACCGTCAAGGCCAAGCTCGCCGCGACCGCCGACATGATGGAGGCGTTCGCAGTGCTCGCGTTTCACCGGGCCGCGCAGAACCTGGGCGAGGCGGCACCGGGGGAGGACGAGAAGATCAACCCCTACGCGATCGGCCTCGACCCCGAGCGCTGGCAGGCCGACGGGATGCTCAACGGTAAGGGGATGTCCCTCACCGAGGCGCGTCAGACCGATGCGTCGGGCCTGGCGAACCTGTTCATCGAGGCGGTGGCGCAGCCGGCGTAACCGACGTCAGCGCCTTCACGAAGTCCTCGAGCTGGTCGGTGCGCCAGCACTCGAACGCCATGCAGTGCTTCTCATAGGCGGCGATCACCGAGTCGCCGTAGTTCCAGTACAGCCGCGGCTCGGGGTTGAGCCAGAACGTACGGCCGGCCCTCGCGGTGATCGCCGCGAACACATCGTCACGCGGCGGGCGCCCGTTCGTGCGCGCGTCGCCGAGCACGATCACGGTCGCGCGCGGGTGTAGCTCGTCCACGATCAGCGTCAGGAACTCGGTCCACACGCGGCCATAGTCGGTGTAGCCGGAGATGTCAGCGACGCCCGCGTCCTTGGAGATCGCCTCCGCCGCCGCGCGGAAGTCGCGCTCGCGCTCGAACACCTCGGTGACCTCTGAGATCCGCTCGATGAACACGAACGAGCGCAGCTTGCGAAACGAGTCGTGCAGCGCGTGCAGGACGCTGAGGAAGAACGTGCTCGCGCTGGTGACGCTCGTCGACACGTCGCACAGCACGAAGATCTCGGGGCGGCGGGGGCGCTGGGGGCGGTATTTGAGGTCGATCGGCACGCCGCCGGTCTGAAGCGACGCGCGCATCGTGCGGCGGAAGTCGACGTGGGCATGGCGCTTGCGCCCCTTGAGCTCATGTCCCTGGGTCGCGAGCCGGCGCTTGAGCTGGGCGACGACGCGGTGCACGGCCGCGAGGTCCTGGATCGGGCCGGTCGGCAGCGCGCGGTCGAGCTCGTTGAGCGGGCGCTTTGGCGGCAGCGCGGCGGTCCGCTCGATCAGGTTGCGCTCGAGCTCGCGCCGCAGGTGGGCCTCGAACCGGCGCAGCTGCTCGCGCGGGACTCCGTGGCGGCGTGGGTCGTCGTCGGGCAGGTCGGGCTGGGGCTCGGGGCGCAGGCCGAGCGCGCGGCGGATCCGTTGCACGTCGACGCCGAGCACGCCCGATCCCTCGCCACGGCCAAACGCCGAGATCGCCAGCCGGGCGAGGTCCCTGAGTGCGGCGTCCGAGCCGTCGCGGAGCGCGGCCGCGATCTGCTGGCGCAGCGTGTCGAGGTTGATCTCGTTGTCGCCCATGTCGGGCGAGCCGCCCTCGGTGACGCCGCGCCGCGTCGCCTGCGCCTCGGCCGCGCGGAAGAAGAACCGCTCAAACACGAGGTCGAACACGCGGCGATCCTCGGGCGACTTGGCGAGCGTCGCAGCGAGCGCCTCCTTGAAGTCGGCCTGGCTCGTCCACGGCACGTGCTCGAGCGCGTCGAACGAGTCGAGAATCTCCGAGGTGCCGATCGCGACGCCCTCGTCGCGCAGCTCCTCGGCGAACACGAGCAGCTCACCTTCGAATCCGCCCGGACCGTGTTCGGAGATCTGCGGGTAGACCCGCGGCTCGCGATTGTCAGGCGGTGGGGCGGGCATCGG
>DASXDD010000035.1:0-16337 GCA_036490775.1 Solirubrobacteraceae bacterium
GGCGGAGGTCGACAGCGACCTCGACCGGGTGTTCACGCTGTTCCCGCGCCTGCAGGAGCGCGAGAAGCAGAAGGCCGGGACGATGTCAGGCGGCGAGCAGCAGATGCTCGCGATCGGCCGCGCGCTGATGGCGCGCCCGAAACTATTGATGCTCGACGAGCCCTCGATGGGGATTGCTCCGATCCTTGTCGCGCGGATCTACGAGACGATCGGCGAGATCAACAAGTCGGGCGTCGCGATCCTGCTGGTCGAGCAGAATGCCAACTATGCGCTGGACGTCTCGCGCCGGGGCTACGTGCTCGAGACCGGCCGCGTCGTACTGCTCGGGGAGTCGGCCAAGCTCCGCGACGACCCCGAGGTGCAGAGGGCCTACCTGGGCACATGACGATCCTGGCCGCTGTCGGCCCCAAGGGCCTGTATCTACTCTTCATCTGGCTGCTGTCGGCCGCCGGCGCCGCCTCGGTTGCCCAGCGCAAGGGATACGCCGAGCGCGTCGGGCTGACGTTCGGGCTGCTGTTGTCGGCGATCGGG
Organism: Solirubrobacteraceae bacterium; assembly: GCA_036490775.1. Classification (GTDB taxonomy): domain Bacteria; phylum Actinomycetota; class Thermoleophilia; order Solirubrobacterales; family Solirubrobacteraceae; genus Palsa-465. Next base: position 532 of record DASXDD010000035.1, read on the forward strand.
TTTGTGATCGTGCTGCTGCTCCCGGCGCGGCCGGGATCGGCGTGGAAGGTCGACGGGCCGTTCCCCAAGCGGGGGTCGCGGCGGAGGGAGTAGCGGCCCGCGGGGTCGCCTACGAACCGGAGCCCGTGGCCTCAGCCGCCACGGCCGCTGCGACCGCCGGTGCGACCTCTCGGTTGAACACCGACGGGACGATGTAGTCCTCGCGCAGTTCCTCGGTCGGGACGATCTCGGCGATCGCGCGGGCGGCTGCGGTCTTCATCGACTCGGTGATCTGCGAGGCGCGGACGTCCAGCGCGCCGCGGAAGATGCCTGGGAAGCAGAGCACGTTGTTGATCTGGTTGGGGTAATCCGAGCGGCCCGTGGCCAGGATCGAGGCGTACTCGGAGGCTTCCTCGGGCGCGACCTCGGGATCGGGGTTGGCCATCGCGAACACGATCGGGTCGGGGTTCATCGCCGCGAGCGCGGTCGCCGGCACGATTCGCGCGCCGGACACGCCGATGAACAGATCGGCGCCCTCGAGCACGTCGGCGACGCCGCCGACGCGACGCTCGAAGTTCGTGGTCTCGGCGATCACGCGCTTGACCGGGTGCATGCTGCCGTCGAGGTAGTCGGCGCGGTCGGCATGCACGGCGCCACGCGAGTCGCAGCCGATGATCTGCATCGCGCCGGCTGCTTGGAGGATCTTGGTCACGGCCACGCCAGCCGCGCCGAGGCCGACGATCACGATCCCGATGTGCTCGATCCGGCGTCCGGTGAGCTTCAGCGCGTTGTACAGCGCCGCCAGCACCACGACCGCGGTGCCATGTTGGTCGTCGTGGAACACGGGGATGTCGAGCTCGGAGCGCAGCCTGTCCTCGATCTCAAAGCACCTCGGCGCCGAGATGTCCTCGAGGTTGATCCCTCCGAACCCCGGTGCGATCGCCTTGACGACGGCGACGATCTCGTCGGGATCCTTGGTGTCGAGGCAGACGGGGAAGGCGTCGACGCCGGCGAACTCCTTGAACAGCATCGCCTTGCCCTCCATCACCGGCATCGCGGCGCGCGGGCCGATGTCGCCGAGGCCGAGCACGGCGGTGCCGTCGGACACGACCGCGACCGTATTGCGCTTGACGGTGTACTCAAACGCCTGCTCCGGATCGTCGCGAATCGCCATGCAGACGCGCGCGACGCCGGGCGTGTAGGCCATCGAGAGGTCGTCGTGGGTCTTCAGCTCGCGCTTGTTGCGCACCTCGATCTTGCCGCCGAGGTGGACGTGGAAGGTGCGGTCGGTCGACTCGAGCACGCGTGCGCCGGCGATCTGGCCGATCGCGTCGGTCAGCGCCGGCCATTCACTCGAGGAGGAGGTGTCGACCGTGATGTCGCGGATCGTGTGGCGACCCTCGACCCGGATCAGATCGACCGAGCCGATCGTCCCGCCGGCGCTGCCGATCGCGCTCGCGACCTTCCCGAGCATGCCGGGACGGTGCTCGATCTCGACGCGGATCGTGATGCTGTACTGGGCGCTGGGGGCGGCGGCCACGCGCGGATCTAATCAGGCTGCGCGCCGGCGCTGGTGCGTCCGCTGGCGCTTGGCGTCCAGCAACCGCTGATCGGCGGCGTCTAGGACCGCCTGAGCCGTGCTTCCGTCATCGGGAAACTGCGCGGCGCCGGCGCTAGCGCCGAGCGTGTCGACGCCGGTCGCAGCCCGCTGCACAGCGTCGGCTGCTCTCGCGGCGAGACGCCGGGTGCCGCGGTCATCGGTCTCGGGCGCGAGCACGCAGAATTCGTCGCCGCCGAGCCTCGCGACCGTGTCCTGGTCGCGGACCGCGTGCCTGATCGCCGCGGCGACGTCGCGCAGGAGGTCGTCGCCCGTCGGGTGTCCGAAGCGGTCGTTGAGCAGCTTGAAGCCGTCGAGGTCGAGCATGATCACGCCGAACGTGCGCCCACTGCGGTTGTGGCGGGCGATCTCGTAGTCCAGGCGGGCGAGCAGCGAACGCCGGTTGGCCGCGCCGGTGAGCGGATCGGTCAGCGCAAACGCCCGCAGCGCGTCGCGCTCGCGATCGGCGCGCTCGCGCTGTAGCTGCAGGATCGCGACGCACGCGGCCGGGATCAGCACCGCAAGCGGCGCGCTCGGCATCGGCCGAAAGTGTGCGGAGGCGAGCCCCGGCGCCGCGGCAACGCCGATTGCGGCGGCGCTCGTCAGCAGCACACCGGGCAGCGTCCGCGCCCACGTGCTCAGCAACAGCGCGGCCGGAACGCAGATCCAGAAGGCCTCGGGGGAGCGCGCGATCGCGACGACGCCGCCGGTCGCGGCGAGCACCGCGAGCGTGCAGAGCACCGGTCGCCGCGGCCGTCCGGACCGCGGCTCGGGCATACGGGGTGGGTCGTTGCGGCGAGCGGGCACGCGCGGAGTCTTTCGGCCAGACCGGACCGAACCCTTCCAGGGGTTTGTGACGGGGCGGCGCCGCCTCAGGACCGGCGAGCGAGCGTCTGGGCGACCCGAACGACCACCGCCAATCCCTCGCGCTCCATCTGCAGCCAGGTGATCCGAAGCACCAGGATTCCGGCCGCGATCAGGCTCGCGTCCTTGGCGCGGTCGCGCTCAAATGCCGAACGGGTCGCGTGATAGGTGTATCCGTCGACCTCGACCACAACCTTCTGCTCGCGCCAGAAGAAGTCGACCTCGTAACCATGGAGCCGCACGTTGACCTCGGGCTCCGGAAGCCCAGCCTTCCGCACCAGCTCCAGAAACCGTTCTTCGGCCTGCGAGTGGGTGACGGTCGGAGCGCCGCGGTGGTCGAGGAGGGCGTTCAGCAACGGGCCGCCTCGACGGCCTTTGGCCTGGCTCGCCGCTGCGCGGAGCTGTGAGTACCGAGCAAGCCGCCGGATCAGCGCTTCGTCGACAGCGCGCTCGAGCTCTCGCACGGTGAGTTCCGCCGCGATGTCCACCGCGGTTCGAGCCGGCGAGGTGACCGGCAGGCCCTCATGCATGCGGGTCTCGAGTCGTTCGAGCCGATTGGTGCGGTGCGCGACGATCCCGTCCCTGCGGTGGGCGCTGCGTGTTGGCACGATCACCTCGACCGATGCGTCAGACGTTGCCGGGCACATGCCCCACACGAACGCCGCCGACCTGTGGCTGAGCACGGCATCCGGGCCGATCGCGAGCACGGCCGCGGTCTCTCGCGCAAACGGCTGCTTGCTGCGATACGCCACCGAGTAGACACCCCGGTGCTCTGGCAACAGCCAGCCACTGGCGAGCATCCGGCTGATCGCCCCGCGTCCGATCCCAGCTGCCAGCAGCTGCTGGCGGGAGACCAGCCCCCGCTGCAGGCCGGCGATCGCCGCAATTCGGCGATCGCGATGCCCGGTGACGTGCAAAAGACGACTTTGCCCGAGAACCGCAACCAGGTGTGCTGAATCGGGGCCGGCATTCGTGCGCGATTCAGCTGACCTCGACGCGGTTTGCGGCGGGTGGGCGTTATTGCCCGGTTCCGGGGCGGCCGGAGCGGGGCTGGGCGCCGTCTCGCGGTCCTCGCGCTGTCTCACGCCCGGGAGGATCGCGCGCCCGCCCGGCGCCCACACGGATTTGCGCAGAGAAGTTGCAAAGTGCGCATTCCGAGCCCCGGCCCGCCGCCCCGACGCCAACTAACCTGAAAACACATGCCCGACGAGCTCTTTCTGATCGATGGCAACAGCCTCGCGTACCGCGCTTTCTTTGCGCTGCCGGAGTCGATTGCGACGTCGACCGGGGTGCCGACGAACGCGATCTTCGGGTTCGCCTCGATGCTCGTCAAGATCCTCACCGACTACGGCCCGAAGGCAACGGTCGTCGTGTGGGACAAGGGCTACACGGGCCGCAAGGAGGTCTATCCCGAGTACAAGGCGCAGCGCGCCAGTCGCCCGAGCCTGCTGAAAGAGCAGTGGCCGGCGTTCGAGCCGCTGGTCTCGGCGTTCGGCTATCAGAACCTCGCGGTCGAGGGCTATGAGGCCGACGACGTGATCGCGTCGATCGTGCAGCGCGCGCGGCAGGCCGAGCCACCGATCCCGGTGATGGTCGTGACCGGCGACCGCGACGCGTACCAGCTCGTCGACGAGGGCGTGCGGATCATGACCACCTCGCGCGGGATCACCGACACGAAGGTCTACGACCGCGACGGCGTGATCGAGCGCTACGGGATCCCGCCGGAGCTCGTGCCGGACTTCATCGGGCTCAAGGGCGACACCAGCGACAACATCCCCGGCGTTCCCGGGATCGGCGACAAGACGGCCGCCGACCTGCTGCAGCGGTTCGGCTCGCTCGAGGCGGTGCTCGAGCACATCGACGACATCAGCGGCGCCAAGCGAAAGCAGAACCTGACCGAGCACTCCGACGACGCCCGGATCTCAAAGCAGCTGGCAACGGTCAAGCGCGACATCCCGATCGAGTTCGACCTGCAGACGTATGTCGCGGACACGCCCGATCGCTCGAAGCTGCGCGACACCTTTCGCGAGTACGAGCTGCGCGAGCCGTTGCGCCGGCTCGAGGAGGCGCTCGGCTCGGCTGACGCCGCCGCGCCCGCGCCGGAGGCCGAGCAGGCGATCACCGCGCGCGTGCGCGAGGGCGTGCTCGCCGATGTCGGGCGGCTGCCCGAGACCGAGGTCTCGATCGCGGTTCGCCCGCCCGAGGTGCCCACCGACGCGCTGTTCGCCGCCGACGCGCACTGGAGCTTCGGCGTCCACGTCGACGGCTCCTCCGATGTGCTGGCCGGCGAGTGCGACAGCCCCGAGGAGCTCGTCGCGCAGGTCGCCCGGCGGCCGGCGATCGCCCACGACGCAAAGTCGCTCGGCGAGGTACCGGCGGTGCTCGCGCACGACACCGAGGTCGCCGCGTACCTGCTCGAGCCCGCACGCCGCGCGTATCCGTTCCGCGAGCTGTGCGAGGAACGCGGCCTCGCCGCCGCGGTCGACGGCGACACCGCTGCCGACGCGCTGCTGGTCGACGCGCTCGCCGCGTGGCAGCGCGAGGAGATCCGCGGTCGTGGCCTGACCGACCTGCTGCTCGAGGTCGAGCTGCCGCTCGTGCGCGTCCTACGCGACATGGAGAAGCACGGGCTCAAGGTCGACACCGAGCGGCTCAAGCAGATCTCAGACCGCGTCAAACAGGAGGCGGACTCGCTCGAGCGCGAGATCTTCGAGCTGACCGGCACCGAGTTCATGCTCGGCTCACCGCGCCAGCTCGAGGAGGTCCTGTTCGGCCGCCTCGGCCTGTCGCGCAAGCGGCGCGGCAAGACCGGCTACTCGACTGACGCGCGCGTGCTGCAGGCGATCCGCGGCGAGCACGAGGTGATCCCGAAGATCGAGCGCTGGCGCGAGCTGACCAAGCTCGCCCAGACCTACCTCGACGCGCTGCCGCTGCTCCTGGGGGCAGACGGCCGGCTGCACACGACCTTCAATCAGACCGCCGCGACCACGGGGCGGCTGTCGTCGAATAACCCCAACCTCCAGAACATCCCGATCAGGACCGAGCTCGGGCGTGAGATCCGCGCGTGCTTCGTGTCCGAGCCCGGGAACCTGCTCGTCTCGGCTGACTACTCGCAGGTCGAGCTGCGGCTGCTCGCGCACATCGCCGAGGAGGACGTGCTCAAGGAGATCTTCCGCCGCGGCGAGGACGTGCACACGGCGACCGCGATCCGTGTGTTCGGCGTCTCGGCTGACCAGATCGATCCCGGGATGCGCTCGAAGTCGAAGATGATCAACTACGGAATCGTCTATGGCCTGTCGGCGTGGGGGATGGCTGATCGGCTCGACATCCCGCAGGAGGAGGCCGAGGAGTTCATCCAGCGCTATCTCGCCGGGTTCCCGGCGGTCGCCCGGTTCATTGAGCAGACGATCGAGCAGGGAACCGAGCACGGGTACGTCTCGACACTGTTCGGGCGCCGGCGCCAGGTGCCCGAGCTCCGCGCGCGGCGCTGGGAGCTGCGGCGCCAGGGCGAGCGGTTCGCGGTCAACATGGTCATCCAGGGCACCGCAGCCGACATCATCAAGGTCGCGATGGTCCGCTGCGAGCAGGCGCTCGAGCAGGCCGGCCTGAAGTCGCGGATGATCCTCCAGATCCACGACGAGCTGCTGTTCGAAGGCCCTGAGGACGAGGCCGAGGCGGTCAAGCAGATCGCGATCGAGCAGATGAGCGGCGCGTTTACGATGGACCCGCCGCTCGCGGTCGACGCCGGCATCGGCACCGACTGGCTCAACGCGAAGTAGCGGCTCAGGCTGCGATCGCGGCCCGCGCGGGCGCGGCGCCGACGAACGCGGGGTGCGCGACGTTCAGGTAGTGACCGAACGCCCAGTCGACGAAGCGCTTGTTCTCGAGCGCGTGCAGTGACGGGGCGAGCAGTCGCGGCGCGATTCGGGGAACCAGGCGCTGGACGCGCAGCATCCACCGAAACGGCAGCGTGTGACTCGCCGAGAACGCGTGGTAGCGGACGAGCGCCTCCTCGCGGCTGCGGCGTCCGGCGATCACCTCACTCAGCTCGCGCCCGCACGCGATTCCGAAGTACAGCGCCGTACGAATCCCCTCGGCGGTCAGCGGCAGGCAATGGCCGGCCGAGTCGCCGGTGAAGAACACGCCGTCCTCGGTCGCGTCGCGCAGCGCGTGCGGGATCCAGTTGCCCTGGTAGCGGACCCGCTCGGCGTCGAGGTCCTGCGCGAGACGCTCGGTCGGCTCGCGCACGTGAAAGCGGGGATCGAATGAGCCGATGCCGATCCGCAGCTCGCCGTCGGCCGGAAAGCTCCAGCCGTAGCCGGCCGGCACGTAGGAACGGTCGATCCAGATCTCCATCTCGTCGCCGGTCCCGAACGGGTGCACCTCGAGCCCGCGCGACAGCAACGCGTCGGGCGGCTGCACGTTCTCGCCGACGCCGAGCACCCGGCGCCAGCCGAGCGCGTCGACGATCAGCCCTGCGCGGATCTCGCCGCGGTCGGTGTTGACGACGTTGCCGTCACGTCCATCGACCTTCGCGGTCTCGAACTCAAACGTTCCCTGCGCGGCGAGCAGCCCGCACAGCGTCCGATAGTCGAACGTCGAGAACGTCCAGGGCAGGTCGTAGCGAACCGTCGTGTGCGGCGTGTGGATCACGAGCTCGCCGAACGTCTGCTGCAGCGACTCCTCGAGGGCGAGTGCGTGCAGCCAGCCGGTCGGGATCCCGCACGCCGACGTCTGGCGCTCGCCGATCTCGTAGCGGTCGATCATCAGCACGTCGGCGCCGCTGCCGGCAAGCTCGCGCGCGACCGCGAGACCCGCGAAGCTCGCTCCGCAGATCAGGACATCGCAGTCGCGGCGAAGCGGCGTGCGCTCCTCGCCGCGCTTGGTCGCTCGCTGGGGCATGGCGAGATGATGATAGGGAGCGGCTTGTTGTGGCCTGTGCGGCTATCCTGACTGACCAATGTCCACAACTACAACTCTGTCCGCCGCTGATCAGCCGAACGCAAAGATCGTCGAAGGCTCCGACGGCCTCCTGCTCGAGATCGATGGCCAGATAGTCCCGAATTACGACGCCACCCTGCATCCGTTCGCGGAAGGGGATGTCGTCACCGGCCACGTCGTCCGTATCGACAACGACGAGGTGCTCGTCGACATCGGCTACAAGTCCGAAGGCGTCATCCCGTCCACCGAGCTTTCCATTCGCAAGTCCGTCGACCCCTCAGACGAGGTGTCGCTCGGCGAGGAGGTCGACGCGCTCGTCCTCACCAAGGAGGACCAGGACGGCCGGCTGATCCTTTCCAAGAAGCGCGCTCGCTTCGAGAAGGCATGGCGCAAGATCGAGGCCGCCGCGGAGTCCGGCGAGCCCGTCTCCGGCTCCGTGATCGAGGTCGTCAAGGGCGGCCTGATCATCGACCTCGGCGTCCGCGGGTTCCTGCCCGCGTCGCTGGTCGACATCCGCCGCGTCCCGAACCTCGATGAGTACATGGGCCAGACGATCGAGTGCAAGGTGATCGAGCTCAACCGGTCACGCAACAACGTCGTGCTGTCGCGCCGCGCGGTGCTCGAGGAGCAGCGCAAGGAGGACCGTGAGCGGATCCTCGATCGGCTGCAGCCCGGCCAGGTGGTTGAGGGCACGATTTCGAACATCGTCGACTTCGGCGCTTTCGTCGACCTCGACGGGATCGACGGCCTGATCCACATCTCCGAGCTGTCGTGGTCGCACGTCAATCACCCGAGCGAGATCCTCTCGATCGGCGACACCGTCAGCGTCAAGGTGCTCGACATCGACCGCGACCGACAGCGGATCTCACTGGGCCTCAAGCAGACCCAAGAGGACCCGTGGCAGCGCGTCGTCGACACCTACAACATCGGCGACGAGCTCGAGGGCACGGTCACGAAGGTCGTCACGTTCGGCGCGTTTGTCGAGATCCTCGACGGCGTCGAGGGGCTCGTGCACATCTCAGAGCTCGCCCAGCACCACGTCGAGAACCCGCGGGAGATCATCCAGCCGGGAGACCCGGTGCGGGTCAAGATCCTCGAGATCGACTCCGAGCGGCGCCGTCTGTCGCTGTCGATCAAGCGGGTTGAGGGCCAGGTGCTGCCGGTACGCCCGATCGTGCCGCCCGAGAACGGCGACGCCGCCGACCTCGACAACATGCCCGAGCTCGGCCTCTCCGAGGACGTGTTCGCGGGCGACGATCAGCCGGCCGCGGCGGTCGCCGACGTTGAAGTCGAGGCAGAGGCACCGGCCGAGGTCGAGCCTGAGCTTGCCGCCGAGCCGGAGCCTGAGCTCGCCCCCGAGCCCGAGCCTGAGCTCGCAGTCGAGCCGGAGCCTGAGCTCGCAGCCGAGCCTGAGCTCGCAGCCGAGCCCGAGCCCGAGCTCGCAGCCGAGCCCGAGCTGGCCGCCGAGCCCGAGCCTGAGCTCGCAGCCGAGCCGGAACCGGCCACTGAGCCCGAGCCGGCCGCAGAGGCCGAGCCCGAGGCCGAGGCCGAGTCCGAGCCCGAGGCCCCGCCGGAAGCGTAAGTCCCGGATCCGGGCGTGGTCCCCTTCATCGGGCTCACGGGCGGCATCGGTGCCGGCAAGTCAACCGCGCTCGAGGCGCTTGAGCGCCTCGGGGCCGCGGTGCTGTCCACCGACCGCGTCGTCCATGACCTCTATGGGGACGGCGACGTCGTCGGCGAGGTCAGCCAGCGGTTCGGAGCGTCCGTCGCTCCGGGCGGCGTCGTCGACAGGGCCGAGGTCGCACGTCGGGCATTCGCGACGCCCGAGGACCGGGGCTGGCTGGAGCAGATGCTCTGGCCGCGCGTCGGCGCGCGGATTCACGAGTGGCGCCGGGATCTCGACCACGCCTCAACGCCGCCGAGGGCGGCGATCGTCGAGGTTCCGTTGCTGTTCGAGGCGGGTATGCAGGGCGAGTTTGACGCGACAATCGCTGTCGTCGCCGACGAAAGTGTTCGGGAGCAGCGCGCAGGCGCGCGCGGCCACCAAGCGTTAGCAGAGCGCTCCGCCAGGCAGCTGACTCAGCAGGAAAAAGCGGAGCGAGCGACATATGTAGTCAGCAACGAGGGCTCGATCGACGAGCTGGAGTCGAAGTTGTCGGCGGTTCTTGACATGCTGGACCGACCAACAGGAGGCTGAAGCTGTGAGGAGGAAGCTGGACTAGTGGCGCCCACCGCTACGCGCGGAGCGACCCGTCGCTCCTCGGCTCGACGGCCTTCCTCACGCCGACGCGAGGTCTCGCGGCGCCGCCGGCGCCTGCTCGTGATCGTCGCCCTGGCCGCGACCGCGTTCGCGGTGATCCTCGCGATGCCGCTGTTCCGCAAGGCGGTCACCGAGTTCAACCTGCCGCTGACCAACGCCGACGTGATCCGCCAGCAGGCCGCCGACAAGCACCTCGATCCGGCGCTCGTCGCCGGTGTGATCTACGCCGAAACGAAGTTCGACGCGCGTCCGTCGCCGGCCGGAGCGCAGGGTCTGATGCAGATCCTGCCTCAGACCGCGGAGTTCCTCGCCCACCGCTCCGGAGCGACGACCTTCCAGACCTCCGATCTCGGGACCCCGCAAGTCAACATCGCCTACGGCACCTACTACCTGCGTTATCTGCTCGATCACTTCCACGGCAACAAGGTGTTCGCGCTCGCCGCCTACAACGGCGGCGAGGCCAACGTCGACCGGTGGGTCGAGGATGCGCATGGGCAGGGCCGCTCGATGACGATTGCCGCGATCCCGTTCCCCGAGACCCGTGCGTACGTGCAGCGGGTGCTCCACGCCCAGCGCCAGTACCGGCACACGTACGCGGCGCAGCTGGGCTATCAGTAGGCGCGGCGCGGCCGCCCGGCGCGCTGCACGATCGCGATCACCTCGGCGACCTCGGCGGCGTCGGATTCGTCCAGCGTCGCGGTCGTCACCCTGATCCCCGGGCCGGTGGCACAGCGAAACCGCTCGCCCGGCGCCACCAACCAGCCCGCGTCAAGCAGCGCGCGCACGACCGGGTCCTCCTCGCGGACGGGCACCCAAACGTTGAGGCCCGAGCGCCCGTGCGCACCGACCCCGTGCTGCGAGAGCGCTTCGATCAGCGCCTGGCGCCGGGCGGAATACGTGTCGCGCGCACGGGTTGCGATCGACTCGAACCCTGGATCGCGCAGCAGTTCGGCCGCTGTCGCCTGGAGGATGTGGCTGACCCACCGCGGTCCGAGCGCCTGGCGGCCCTCGACGCGCGCGATCGTCGTCGGGTCGCCTGCGGCCAGCGCGATCCGCATGTCGGGGTGAAGCGCCTTGGACAGGGCCCGGATCACCGCCCACCGCGGCCTCGAGCCAGAGGTCAGGCTCCGGAACGGCGCACCGGCGACGATGCTCGCATGGTCGTCCTCGACGAGCAGCACGTCGGGCCACTGCTCGAGCAGCGCCCGCAGATCGCTCGAGCGCCGTTCGTCGAACGCGGCGCCGAACGGGTTCTGCGCACGGGGGACCGCGACCACGGCCTCGACGCCGCCGGCCATCGCGGCTTGCAGCAATTCAGGGATCAGCCCGAGGTCATCGACAGCGACCGGAACCGGCACGAGCCCGAGCGCGAGCAGCACATCACGGATCGGCGGGTACAGAGGGTCCTCAACGACCACGCGGTCGCCGAGCCGCAGGTGGGCCTGAAGCACGCGCTCGACCCCGTCCATCGCCCCGGAGACGATCGCCAACGCCTCGGCCGGCACGCCGTCGTCGGCGAACGAGCGCGCCGCCACGTCGAGCAGGTCGGGGTCGGGGGACTCCAGGCGCGGGATCCCGAGCTTGGACTCGAGGTCGATCCGCGCTAGCGCGGGCGCCAACGGCGGCAGCAGCGCTGGATCGGCGAGCCCGATACTGAGGTCACCGCGAGCTGGGACCGGCCGCGTCGGCAGCGTCCCGCGCGGTGGTGCGCGGAGCGGGGGCCGGGGGGCGACACGAGTCCCGCGCCGTCCATCGGCGACCACGAACCCGCGCTCGCGCAGCGTCCGGTAGGCGGAGCTGACGGTCGCCGGGCTCGTCCCGACGGCGGTCGCGAGTGCGCGGACAGTGGGGAGCGCGTCGCCGACGTCGAGCGTCCCCTCACGAATCAAAGCCTCGGCGCTGGCTGCGATCTCGCGGGCCGTAGAACCACCGATCTGATATTGTGCTAGATCAACGATGAGTTCGTACTATAACAAAACGCCGAGGACGAAGGTGAAACGCCGGGCCGGCCGTGGCGACTACAAGCGCGCGACGATCGACGAGATCCTCGACGAGGGGATGGTCGGGCATGTCGGGATCGTCGGCGACGACGGCCAGCCGTTCGTGATCCCGGTCCTGTACGCGCGCGAGGGCGAGCGCGTGTACCTGCATGGGTCGCCGCTCAGCCGCCTGCTGAGCACGCTCGCCCAGGGCGTGCCGATCTGCTTCACGGTGACGCTGCTCGACGGGCTCGTGCTCGCGCGCTCGGCGTTTCACCACTCGATGAACTACCGCTCGGTCGTGATCCTCGGCGAGGGCAAGCCGATTCGCGATCCCGAGGAGAAGGACCGCGCGCTGCGTGCGCTCGTCGAGCACATCGTCCCCGGGCGCTCCAGTGACGCTCGCGGTCCGAACAAGAAGGAACTAAAGGCGACCGAGGTGATCGCGCTGACGATCGACGAGGCGTCGGCAAAGATCCGGACAGGGCCGCCGGTCGACGGCAGGGAGGACATGGATCTGCCGATCTGGGCCGGCGAGGTCCCGCTCGCGCTCGAGGTCGGGCTGCCCGTGCCCGACGCGCACTGCACCGAGCCGCTCCCCGGTTACGTGCGGACCTACGGCCGCGTGGCCGCGTAGTCCGTTCGCGACGCCGGATCCGTCCGCGCGCCTCGCTACGCTCATAGGTCCGCCCAATGCCAAAGTTTGAGCTAGACGCCGCGTACAGTCCGACCGCCGATCAGCCAGCGGCGATCGAGTCGCTGGCGCAGGGGATCGACGCGGGCGAGCGCTACCTGACGTTGCTCGGCGCGACCGGCACCGGCAAGACGATGACGATGGCGGCGACGATCGAGGCGGTCCAGAAGCCGGCTCTGATCATCGCCCACAACAAGACGCTCGCGGCACAGCTCTGCAACGAGTTCCGTACGTACTTCCCGCGCAACTCGGTCGAGTACTTCGTCTCCTACTACGACTACTACCAGCCCGAGGCCTACGTCCCGAGTAAGGACCTCTACATCGAGAAGGACTCGGCGATCAACCAGGAGATCGACCGGTTGCGCCACTCGGCGACGGCGGCGCTGTTCGCGCGCCGCGACGTCGTGATCGTCGCTAGCGTGTCGTGCATCTTCGGCCTTGGCTCGCCGGAGGTGTACGACGAGAACCTGCAGACCTTGCGGGTCGGCGAGTACATCGATCGCGACGCGCTGCTGCGAAAGCTCGTCTCGATTCAGTACACGCGCAACGACACGGCGCTCGCGCGCGGCACGTTCCGTGTTCGCGGCGAGACGCTCGAGATCTTTCCCGCCTACGCCGAGACGGCGTATCGGATTGTCCTGTTCGGCGACGAGGTCGAGCACCTGCAGCACTTCGACCCGCTGACCGGTGAGATCCTCGAAGACGGCCTCGAGCACGTCGGGATCTGGCCGGCGTCGCACTACAACGTGCGAGAGGGCATGATCGACGACGCGGTCGCCGAGATCGGCCGCGAGCTCAACGAGCGCTGCAGCGAGCTCGAGGCGCAGGGCAAACTGCTCGAGTCCCACCGCCTGCGCCAGCGCACGCAGTACGACATGGAGATGCTGCGCGAGCTGGGGTTCTGCTCGGGGATCGAGAACTACTCGCGGATCCTCGACGGCCGCAACGCCGGCGACCGGCCGTACTGCCTGCTCGACTACTACCCCGACGACTTCGTCTGCTTCATCGACGAGTCCCACCAGACCGTGCCGCAGATCGGCGGCATGCACGAGGGCGACCGGTCGCGCAAGCAGACGCTCGTCGACTATGGCTTCCGGCTGCCGAGCGCGCTCGACAATCGCCCGCAGACTTTCCAGGAGTTCCTCTCGATTACGCCGCAGATGGTGTTCGTGTCGGCCACGCCCGGTGACTACGAACGCCGTCACTCGCCGCGGATCGTCGAGCAGATCGTGCGCCCGACCGGGATCGTCGACCCCGACGTCGAGGTGCGCGAGACGCGCAACCAGATCGACGATCTGATGAACGAGATCCGCGTTGTGGTCGATCGCGATGAGCGCACGCTGGTGACGACGCTGACCAAGAAGATGGCCGAGGACCTGACCGACTACCTGCTCGAGATGGGCTTCCGCGTGCGCTACCTGCACTCCGAGATCGACACGCTAGAGCGGATTCAGATCATCCGGCAGCTGCGGCTCGGGGAGTTCGACGTGCTCGTCGGGGTCAACCTCCTGCGTGAGGGCCTCGACCTGCCGGAGGTTTCGCTGGTCGCGATCCTCGACGCCGACAAGGAGGGCTTCCTCCGCGGCGAGACCTCGCTGATCCAGACGATCGGACGTGCGGCGCGTAACGTCGAGGGCAAGGTCGTGATGTACGCCGACAAGGAGACAGCAGCGATGCGGGCGGCGCTCGGCGAGACCGATCGCCGACGCGAAATCCAGCGCGCCTACAACGAGGAGCACGGGATCACACCCGAGACGATCGTCAAGGGGATCTCCGACATCGCCGAGTTCCTTCAGTCCGACTCGAAGGTGCCGCGATCGCGGCGGCGCAAGCGACCGGTCGAGGGACTGGCGCCGGCCGAGATCGAGAAGACGATCGTCGAGCTCGAGGAAGAGATGCTCGTGGCGGCCGAGGAGTTGCGCTTCGAGTACGCCGCAAAACTGCGCGACGAGATCCGAGACCTCAAGCGCCAGCTCGGCCAGGCTGTCGCCGAAGGAAGAGCGCCAATCGGCTAGCCTCCGCCACGTTTGACCCCAACCGCGATGCGGAGGTAGAGGACGTGGCGCTTGAACGGCAGAGCATCGAGAAGAAGGACTTCCCAGTCGGGCGCCGCGGCTACGACCCGGCCGCCGTCGACGCGCACCTGACCACAGTCGCCGAGGAGGTTGAGGAGCTCAAGCGGACGGCACGCAAGCGCACCGAGTCGTTGGCCAGCTCGTCCAGCGAACGGGTCCGCGCGATCATCGACGCCGCCGAGACCAGCGCCGGCGAGATCCATCGCCAGGCTGAGGACGACGCTCGCGAGATCCGCGCCGATGCGAGCAGCGACGCGAAGGCCAAGCGCGACGGCGCGACCTCGGAGGCGCGCGAGTACATCGACAAGGTCAGTCAGTCGACCGCCGACCTGCAGTCTCGGATCGAGGCGATGCAGACCGAGCTCGGCACCCTGCTCGAATCGATGAAGGCCGGCGCCAGCCGCCTCAGGGGCGACCTGCAGGCGCTCGAGAGCAATCTCGGCCAGGTCAGAGAGGCGGCAGTTCCGGGACGGTTCGAAGCCGACGAGCAGCCGGCGGCCCCCGCGGTCGCGTCCGACGACGACCACCTCGACGCGGAGGTTCAGACGACGGCAGACCTGTTTGGCGTCGACGCGCAGGAGCTTGCTGCGGCCGCCGCCAAGCAGGGCTCCGTGCCCCCGCCGTCGCCCGTCGCGCCGCCGTCGCCGCCCCCGCCGTCGCCTGCGCCGCCACCGCCCGCGGGCGAGACCGTGCACCGCGACCCGGCCGGGGGCAACGACGACGCTGAGGGCGCGCGCCTGATTGCGCTCAACATGGCGCTCAACAGAACCCCGCGCGAGGAGACGGACCGTTACCTCGCCGAGAACTTTGCGAAGCTGCCCGACCGCTCCGGGCTGCTCGACGAGGTCTACGCGTCGGTCGAGGAATAGCAGCCGCCGAAGCGGTCATTTCTCGGACCGAGCGAGCTTCGGCAGGGGCGAACGTCTGTTCGGTCATCTAGACTGGATTATGTGGACCAGTTAGTCGTCTCAGGCGCCCGGGAGCACAACCTGAAGGACATCACCGTGTCGATCCCGAGGGGGTCGCTGACGGTGATCACGGGTCTGTCCGGGTCCGGAAAGTCGTCGCTCGCGTTCGACACGATCTACGCCGAAGGGCAGCGCCGGTATGTCGAGTCGCTGTCGGCATACGCGCGGCAGTTCCTCGGTCAGATGGACAAGCCCGACGTCGACTCGATCGAGGGCCTGTCGCCGGCGATCTCGATCGACCAGAAGACGACCTCGCGCAACCCGCGGTCGACGGTCGGGACGGTCACCGAGATCTACGACTACCTGCGGCTGCTGTGGGCACGGATCGGGCACCCGCATTGCCACGTCTGCGGACGGCCGATCAGCGGGCAGTCGGCCGAGCAGATCATCGACCAGGTGATGGAGCTCGAGGAGGGCACCAGGTTCATGGTGCTGGCACCGATCGTCCG
>DASXDD010000036.1:0-33662 GCA_036490775.1 Solirubrobacteraceae bacterium
TCGACACCGGGCTCGGCGACGTGCACCCGCTCGGCAGACAACTGGTACAGCTCGAGCAGCCGGTCCCGGGCCCAGGCGCTGGTGGTGACGACGGCGGTGGCGGCGGCCGAGAGGACCGCTCGTTCTCGCGTCCGGGCCTCGTCCGCCCGGCGGTCACCCAAAGGCATGTGGACGAGCACGACCAGGCGCAAGCGGGGCGCCTGCGGCACGAGCACCTCGGGGGCCATCGAGGCGACAAGTCCGTCGAGCAGCACCACGCCGCCGTCGGGGATCCGCTCGACGACGTCGGCGAGGGCAGCGAACGACACCGCGTCCGGTCGACCCCAGAAGCCGCGCACGGCATGCTCGCGCACCGACCAGCCGAGCGATACGAGCCCGTCGCAGACGTGTCGGTCATAGACGTTCCCCCCACTCGGCCGGGCCGGGTCGTCGATGCCGTCCGGTAGGACGGCATGAACCGTCGTCACAGTCTCCGCTCGTAGCTCGCCCAAGCGATGTGCGACTCGTGCAGCGTCACGACCAAGCCTTCGAGCTTTCGAGCGCCTTCGCCCAGGGCGCCGGCGTGCACCCGTTCTGCGAGCCGATCGGCGACTATCTTGGCCAGCGCCTCGGTGGACGTGTTGATGCCCTCAAACGCGCGCTCGTCATCGAGGTTGCGGTAGGTGAGCTCGGCCAGCACGGCGTGCAGCTCCTCGGATGCTCGACCGATGTCCACGATGATGTTGTCGGCGTCGAGCTCCGCACCGCGGAACGTGGCGTCGACGACATACGTCGCGCCGTGCAGGCGCTGCGCTGGTCCGAACACCTCGCCCTGAAAGCTGTGGGCGATCATCATGTGATCGCGAACGGTCACGCTGAACAGGGCTAGGCCTCCTCGTAGGTGATCGTGTGACACAAAGCCGGCAGGCTCCCCGTGGCGAGCCTGGACATCACGTCCGGCAGCTCTGAGAAGCGCGACTGCCCCGTGAGGAGCGCGTCGAAGGCATCGTCGCGCAGCAGCTCGACCGCAAGCGCCAGGCGGTCGCCCGTCGTTCGGCGTCCGCTACGGGCCGGCGAGACGGTGCCGACCTGGCTGGCGCGGATCCCGAGGCGACGCGAGTGAAACGCACCGCCGAGCGAAAGCCGAACCTCGCTGTCGCCGTACCAGCTGAGGTCGATGACCGTGCCCTCGGGCGCGAGCAGGTCAAGCGACAGCTGGAGCCCGGCCGACGTCGCGCTGGCGTGCACGACCAGGTCGCGCCCATCGGCGGCGTCAGCCGGCTGCGCGAAGTCGACGCCGACCGCGGCCGCGATATCAGCCCGGCTCGCGTCCACGTCGACGAGCGTGACCTGCACCCCGGGGAACCGACTCAGCAGACGCGCGACGCAGCAGCCGACCATGCCGGCGCCGATGACGGTGACCCGGTCGCCGATCAGCGGCGCGGCGTCCCACAGTGCGTTGACGGCGGTCTCGACCGTGCCCGTCAGCACGGCACGAGCCGGCGGCACGTCGTCGGGCACGACTGTTACCGCGCCGGCTGGCACGACGTAGGCCGTCTGATGTGGATACAGGCAGAAAACGGTGCGCCCGAGCAGCTCCGCCGGTCCCTTCTCCACAGCGCCGACGTTGAGGTAGCCGTACTTGATCGGACCCGGGAACTCCCCCTCCTGAAATGGCGCTCGCATCGCCGCGTACTGCGCCGGCGGCACACCCCCTCGGAACACCAGCGTCTCTGTGCCCCGGCTGACGCCGGAGCGCAGCGTGCGCACCATCACGTCGTCGCGTCCCGGCTCGGGCAGCGTCACCGCCCGGATCTCCCCAACGCCGGGCTCGCGCAGCCAGAACGCGTGGGCGTCAGCCTGCAACATCAACGCTCTCGAGGCGGGGCCGACATGCTCTCCATGCTATTTGCGCGCCCACTTCGGCTTGGCGCGCACCGGTACGCGCGCGACGTCAGAGGTGAGCACCTCGCCGGCCGAGGGATGGAGCCGTAGCACGACTACGGTGGCGATCGCGCCGACGACGCTGATCACGAGAAACGCGATCACATAGGCGAACCGCGGGTCCTGTGGCGCTTGTCCGAGCTTGCCGAGCGCGTCCCCGAGGCGCAGCGCGATCGTCGCCAGCACCACCGCCAGGCCGGTGAACAGCTGCTGGGCGGTGCTGGCGAGCGCGTTGGCTGGTCGCATCTGCGACGGTGGCACGTCGCTCAGCGCAAGTGTGGTGTAGCCGGTCATCGAGACCGAGCGAGCAGCGCCGCTGATGAGCGCCAGCAGCGCGATCACGACGACCGGCGTGCTGCTCGTCAGCAGGGCGCAGCCGATCGTTGTCAGCGTCAGGCACGCGGACGCGGCGATCAGCACGCGCCGGAATCCAAGGCGGCCGTACATCGGCGTGGTCAGCGGCTTGATCCCGATATTGCCGACGAACACGAACAACACCAGCGCCCCCGACTTGATCGGGCTCCAACCGAACACCGTCTGAAAGAGCAGCGGCAGCAGGAAGGGGATCGCGCCGATCACCAGCCAGATCAGGCTGCTGCCAACCATCGCGTTGCCAAACGTCGGGACCCTCAGCGTCCGCAGGTCGACCAGTGGCGCGGTCGTGCGCAGCAGGTGCCAGGTCGCGGTCGCCAGCAGCACCAGTGACGCGATCCCCAGCGAGCCGACCAGCAGCCAGTCCGGCTTCGCCTCGGACGCCAGGTGCGCGGCATAGGTGAAGGCAGCGAGGCCGGTGCAGGTGAGCAGCACACCGGCGAAGTCGAGGCGTGGCGGAGCCTCCGCAGGCCGGCCGTCGATCAGCCGCCATGCGCAGATCAGGCCGACGATCCCGACCGGAATGTTGATCGCGAACATCCATCGCCAGCTCGCGTAGGTGGTGATCACGCCCCCGGCCAGCGGCGCGATGACGGGCGCGAGCAGCGCCGGCCAGACGATGTAGGACATCAGCCGCATCAGCTGCGACTTGTCGGCCCGCTCGAACACGATCATCCGGCCGACCGGCACCATCATCGCGCCACCGACGCCCTGCAACACTCGCATCGCGACCAGTTCGCCGAAGGTCTGGCTCGCCGCGCATCCGACCGACGCCAGCGTGAATATCGCGATCGCCGACAGCAGGACCCACCGGTAGCCCCAGCGCAGCGTCATCCAGCCGCTCAGCGGGATCAGCACCGCGACCGTCACCAGGTAGGCGGTCACGACCAGTCCGGTGGTGCTGGGCGAGACTCCGAGCGACGCGCTGATCTTCGGAATCGCCGTGATCACAATCGTGCCGTCGAGCAGCTCCATGAAGAAGCACGCGGCGACAAGCAGCGCGATGTTGCGAACCCGTGTCTCGATCATCTTTGCGGAGCCCCCGATCACCGAGCGTAGTCGCGACCGCACGCCGCCGTCTAGACGTTCCCGGCATGCCCCGACGCGTTGCGTGCACGCTATTCATTTCATACGCGAGGGGTGGTACCTTCGGCACCCCTTATCAACTCGCCGCAGCGGACGGCCGGCCGCCCCGCTCAAACGACCCGGATCAGCGGAGGCAAAGGATGAATGACGAAGACGTAGAGCTGGGCCCCATCGATGTGATCGTGATCGGCTACCCCGCCGGAGCGCCGCTGACCGGCGAGGCGATACCGCTGCTGCTCGACCTCGTCGACCGCGGGATCGTCCACGTGCTCGACGCCCTGTTCGTGCAGAAGGACGCAGACGGGAGCTTCTCGGGCTTTGACCTGAGCGACCTCGACGAGGACTCGGCCGGTGACCTGAAGGTGTTCGCGGGTGCATCCACCGGCTTGCTCGACCAAGACGACGCCGCGGCGGCCGCGGCCGAGATCGAGCCCGGTGCCTCCGCGTTGATGCTCGTCTACGAGAACCGCTGGGCGGCTCCGTTCGCCGCCGCCGTCCGCCGAAGCGGCGGTCGGCTGATCGCGAGCGAGCGCATCGCAACGCAGACCCTGATCGACGCCCTCGATGCCGCTGAAGCGGCCGCCTGAGCGAAAGGACAGAACCATGGGACTTCTTCGTGGAATGGCCAGAACCGCGGTCGTTGCGGGCACCGCAACCGCTGTCTCCAACCGTGTCAGCCGCCGCCAGTACAACCGCTGGTCCGCGGACGACCAGCAGCAGCAGCAGTACGCAGAGCCGGCGCCCGCTCCGGCTCCGGCTGCGGCTGCTCCGGATCCCATCGAGCAACTGAAGGGTCTCGGCGAGCTCAAGGCGCAGGGTGTCCTGACCGACGAGGAGTTTGCCGCCGCCAAGGCCAAGATCCTCGGGTCTTAGCCGTGCGTTAGCCGTCCCTGCTGAGCGCCCGGCGTAGGATCGCGGCGATGACGGAACCCGACTACGAGCAGATCGAGGCCGATGCAGTTGCGCTGCTCGAAGTTCTGTGCCGTCAGCCAAGCGTGTCGGCCGAGGGCAGGGCGCTGGACGAAACCGCAGCGGTGGTCGAGGAGCTGCTCGGGGAGTCGGGCTTTGAGACGCGGCAGCTACGAGCCGACAGCGGACCGGCGGCGGTCTGGGGCGAGCAGGCAGGCCGGAGCGACTACACGCTGCTGCTCTACAACCATTACGACGTCCAGCCGGTCGAGCCGCTGGAGCTGTGGGAGTCGCCGCCGTTTGAGCCGACGGTGCGCGACGGATGCCTGTTTGCGCGCGGCACCGCCGACAACAAGGGCGAGCTTGCCGTAAGGCTCGCTGTGATCCGCGCGATCCGCGAGCAGCGCGGCGAGCTCCCGATCGGAATCCGTTGGATCATCGAGGGCGAGGAGGAGGTCCTCAGCCCGCATTTTGATGAGATCGTGCGGAGGAACGTCGAGCTGCTCCAAGCCGACGGTTGTTTGTGGGAGGGCTCGCCGGCCCGGATGAACGATGGTCGCCCTGCGCTCACGCTCGGCTTCAAGGGCGCGCTCGCGGTCCGTCTCGACGTTGCGCACCTGAAGGGCGACCGACACTCGATGACCGGCGGCGTGCTCCCGAACGCGGCCTGGACTTTGGTCCGAGCGCTCGCGAGCCTGCGGGAACCCGACGGCCGCGTTCGCATGCCGGGCTTCTACGACGCCGTCCGCGCGCCGACCGCCCCTGAGCTACAGGCGATCGCCGACGAAAGCGACGCCGATGAGCTCGAGCTGCGCAAGACCGAGCAGCTCGAGCAGTTTGTCGATGGCGTCGCCGGCGCGGCGTTCCGCGAGCGCCTGGCGTTTGGTCCGACCTGCAACATCGCGGGAATCGATTCCGGCTACAGCGGCCCGGGCATGAAGACGATCGTGCCGGCACGCGCGAGCGCGTGGCTCGACTTCCGCCTCGTTGCCGATCAGGACTCCGCCACGATCCTCGCGCTGCTGCGCTCGCACCTCGAAGCCGAGGGCTTCGGCGATGTCACGGTGACTGCGCTCGGCATGGCGGAGCCGGCCGGCACGGCGCTCGACCACGAGCTCGTACGCACGGTCGCCGGCGTAGCCGAGGCGGTCGCGGGCCGACCGACCTCAATCACCGTGCGCTCTGGTGCGACGTTGCCGATCGTCTACTCACTCGAGCGCCACATCGGCGTCCCGGGCGTCTCGGCACCCGACAACCCGCTGTACTTCGGCGCCAACCTGCATGCCCCTAACGAGCACGTCAAGCTTGTGGACATCGGCCACGCCGTGCGCTTCACCTACGCGCTGTTCGACGCGCTAGGCGGCTAGCTTTCGGGACCGATGCCAGCGTTCGAGGTGACAGGTGAGGAGATCGGCGCCGGTCTGTCGGTGATCGTCGTCGACTCCGATCCGGGCGCCGGCCCGGAGCTTCATCGCCACGAGTACCCCGAGGTGTTCGTCGTGCTCGAGGGGCAGGCCACGTTCACGCTCGGCGACGAGGAGCGGGTCGTGCAGGCGGGCGAGGTTGCGGTCGCGCCGCCGGGCGTGCCGCACCGGTTCGTCAACTCAGGTGACGGACGGCTGCTCCAGGTCGACATTCACGAGAACGCCCGCTTCGTGACCGAGTGGCTGTGAGCTAGCGCCGTGCCAGGCGCTGCTCGCGCAGGCGGTGCAGCGTCTCCTGCATCAGGTTGAGCTCATGCAGCATCGCCACGACCGCCTGCTCCATGACCTCGTTGGCGACCACGTTCTCGTCGTCGTCGATGAACTGGGCGACGAACGGGATGTTGACGGCCTCGACCATGGGCACCATCTTCAGCGCGCTGACGACGGGCTTGAGCTGCTGCATCGCGCGAGTACCGGCCGCGACGCCGCCGTAAGAGACGAAGCCGACGGGCTTGTCGTGCCACTCGTTGTGCAGGTAGTCGATCGCGTTCTTCAGCGGCGCCGGATAGCCGTGGTTGTACTCAGAGGTGACGAACACGAACGCGTCGGCGGCGTCGACGCGCTCGCTCCAGGCACGCGTGTGCTCGTGGGTGTACTGCCGCAGGCGGGGATGGTTGGGCTCGTTCATCAGTGGCAGATCGAGCTCGGCCAGATCGACCAGGTCGATCTCGAATTCGCCGTGCTCGACGGCCCGATCGTTGAACCATCGCGCCACGGGCAGCCCGACCCGGCCCGGGCGCGTGCTGGCAATCACGATCATCAGTTTCGGCATGCGGTCTCCTGGTGGTTGATCCCAGAATCTAGCCATCGTCGGCTTCCGCAGGCCCCGCATGGTGCGCCTAGTTCCCCGCGCGTCCGGGTAGATCCAGTGCCGTGAACGCCAGCCTGCTAGCCGTCATCACCGTCCCGTTGGTCACGGGCGTGATCGGCTACGTGACGAACTGGACCGGTGTGCTGATGCTGTTCTATCCGGTCCACTTCAAGGGCATCCGCGCGCCCTGGATCCGCAACGTCGCTCGCGTGATGCCTTACAAGGTGCGCCAGATCCCCGGGATCATGATCGGCGGGATCGGCTGGCAGGGGATCGTGCCGTCGCGCGCGGCGAAGATGGGCAGCCTGGCGGTCGACAGCGGGATCGCGAAGCTCGGTACCCCACGCGAGTTCTTCAAGCGTCTCGGGCCCGAGCAGATCGCCGAGCAGATCGTCGCCGGCACCAGGGGTGACGTTCGCGAGACGGTCGACCGGATCATGCGCCGCGAGCAGCCCAGGCTCTGGCGGACACTGCCGGCGCCGGTCAAGGAGCTCGTGTTTGACCGCGTCGAGGCGCAGCTGCCCGACGTGGTCAACGATGTCACCAACCAGGTCGCCGACCACATCGACGAGCTCGTCGACATGAAGCTGATGGTCGTCAGGCGCTTTGACCCCGAGCTCGCCAACCGGGTGTTTCTCGAGATGGGTGCGCGCGAGCTTAAGTTCATCCAGAACTTCGGGTTCTTCTTCGGCTTCGTGCTCGGCATCCCGGTCGCCGTGCTGATGCACTTCGTCGACGCGTGGTGGCTGCTGCCGATCCTGGGCGTGATCATCGGCTACATCACCAACTGGGTGGCGCTGTGGATGATCTACGAGCCGGCCGAGCCCGAGCAGGTCGGTCCGTTCCGCCTCCAGGGACTGTTCATCCGTCGCCAGCCGGAGGTCGCCGGTGTGTATGCGCAGATCGTCGCCGACGAGATCTTGACCGTCTCGGAGTTCGGCCGAGAGCTGCTGGAAGGGCCCCAGTCTGACCGCACGCGGCGGCTGATCGAATCGGCGATGCGGCCGGCGATCGACCGGGCACTCGGCCCGGTGCGGACGCCGGTTCGCGTCGCGATTGGGACCGGCGACTACGAGGCGATCCGTGAGTCGTTTGCGGCCGAGCCGGTGGAGTCGATGATGACGCAACTCGCCGATCCGGAGTTCAACCGCCGGCAAAGCGCGACGATGCGCGAGATGATCGCCGAGCGGATGCGAGCGATGCGCCCCGACGACTTCGGCGAGATGCTGCGGACCGCCACTCGCGAGGACGAGTGGTTGCTGCTCCTGCACGGGGCGGCATTAGGCTTGGCCGGCGGCCTCGTCCACTTGGCGATATTCGGATGACATCGAATCGTGCATTGCGTCCCCGAGTCGGCGCAGTCGACACCGCCACCGAGCTCGTCGGTGGCGCTGCGCGGATCTGGCTCCAGACGGCCGTCTGGGGCACGCGCATCTCGCTTCAGGTCAGCATCCGCCTGACCGCCGCGGCGACCGATCGCGACACAGCGGTCGATCTGATCAACGGCGCGGCCGCAGGGTTGCGCGGTATCGCTCGCGAGTTTCTCGGCGTCGGCGACATCGACGAGCGGATCCGTAGACTCGGGCTCCCGGCCGACGTAGATGCCGACGAGCCCCGGAGCAACGGGCGGGTGTCCGAGCGGGCACTACGAGCTCGCGGGGCACAACTGCTTCGGGAATCCGCTGACGTCGGCGTGACCGACGGAGCTCATCCCGCGCATGCCCGCATCCTCGAGGAGCTTGCGCCGGATGAGGCTCGGATCCTGAGGCTGCTGGTCGTCGATGGCCCGCAGCCGCTGGTCGACATTTGCACCGTGAACCTGGTCAGAGCCGGGTCGGAGCCGATCGTCGCCAACCTGAGCATGATCGGCGCCGAGGCCGGCTGTCGCCACCGCGACCGCGTTCCCGCCTATCTCGTCAACCTCCAGCGGCTCGGCCTGATCGAGCGGTCCGGGCGCCCGCTGAAGGACCTGAGCAAGTACCAGGTCCTCGAAGCACAGCCGGACGTCCTCGACGCGATCAAGCGAGCCTCGCGCGCGAAGCCCGTGCACCGCAGCGTGAGTCTGACGCCGTTCGGCCAGGACTTCTGCGACGTCTGCCTGCCGCTCGAGGACTAGTCGCCCGATACTTAGTGCCGAGCCTCTAACTCGCAGCCATCGCGCGGCCGACGGTCAGCGTCTCGCGGAGCGCCGGGTCGAGCTTCGCGTAGGCGACGTCAGGTGCGGCGCCGAGCGCGTCCAGCGCCTTGCTGAAGAAGCAGCGCGCCGCTGCGGCCAGCACGACGTCGAGAATCTCGGTATCCGACAGTCCAAGCGATCGCAGCCGGTCGATGTCGGCCTGGGTGACGCTCGTCGCGTCGCAGGCAACCTTGTCGGCCAGGTCCATGATCGCGACCTCGGCGTCGTCGAGCCCCGCGTGGTGATGGTCGGTGACGACCGCCCGGACGCCGTCTGGACCGAGGAACTTGTCGGCAAGCACCGATCCGTGCGCGAGCGTGCAGTAGCTGGATTGCAGGCGACGAGCGGCGGCGACGGTCGCGAGCTCGTAGCGCCGCAGGTCCATGTCGCGCTTGATTGCACCGTTGAGCTGTCGCCAAGCCGCGTACACCTCCGGGCGCAGGGAGAACGCCTGGGCGAAGTTCGGCAGGTACCCGAAGCCCCGGCGGTCGGTCTCGTACATATCGGCCGTCGCGCCCTCGGCTTGGTCCTCTGAAACTGTCTTGATGAAGGTCATACACAGACGATCGCACACGCCACCAAGCTCGTGGTAGCGGCGCACGAGACCGGGTAGGCATCAACGAGATGAAGGAAGTCGCACACGCAGCGATGCGCGGCGCCATCGCTTCGATGGCGATGACTGGGATGCGCGTCGCCACCGTCTCGCTGGGTCTGGTTGAACAACCACCGCCCCAGCAGCTCGCCGGCGAGCAAACAGGACCGCGCCGCGCCGTCGTCGAGGTCGCGCACTGGTCGTTCGGCGCCGTCGCCGCCGCAGCCTATGGGGCCCTTCCGAAGCCGTGGCGACGGCGGCCGTGGACGGGACCGATCTACGGGCTGTTGATCTGGACGGGCTTCGAGGCGACCGCGCCGCTGCTCGGGCTTCCAC
Source organism: Solirubrobacteraceae bacterium (assembly GCA_036490775.1). Lineage (GTDB taxonomy): Bacteria > Actinomycetota > Thermoleophilia > Solirubrobacterales > Solirubrobacteraceae > Palsa-465. The sequence goes on from DASXDD010000036.1 coordinate 9,690, forward strand.
ACGCCGAGCGCGCGGGCGTCAAGCAGCGGCTCGCGATCGCAGCCGACCACGCCGTGTACGGGTTCATCCTCGACGAGACGCGGCCGCGGCCCCAGGGCTGAGCCGCGCGACCATCGCGATCTCGGGCGCGGTCTTGCCCTTGATCGACAACTCGCGTGGAGTGGCATCGCCCAGGTGCTCGCCGGCGCGCTCCTGGACCCGGCGCGAGATCACGATCTCGCCGCTTGCCGCAGCGGCCTGGAGGCGGGCGGCGGTGTTGACGACGTCGCCGATCGCGGTGAAGTCCTTGACCTCGCCCGCGCCGACGTTGCCGACGTAAGCGGTTCCGAAGTCCAGCCCGATCCCGAGCTCGACCCACGGCTGCCGGGTGTCGTAGCCGGCGGCGGCGAGCAGTGCTCGTGCGTCCGCGAGCATGTTTTGCGCCGGCTCGCCGGGGAACACGCGCGGGAGGTAGAGCGCCATCACTTGGTCGCCGACCAGCTTGTCGACGATCGCGTGGCGGCAGATCACGTCGACGGCCGCACCGTAGAAGCGGTTGAGCAGTGTCGCGCTGGCGTCGGCCGATTGCTGCTCCGCCAGCGACGTGAACCCGCGAACGTCGACGAACAGGATCCCGACCTCCATCTCGACGCCGCCCATCGGCGCCTGCTCGAAACACGCGCTGCAGAGACGCGGGTTCTTACGCGACGGCGCGAACCCGAACCGCCCCACGATCCGCCCGCCGACGCCGCCGTACGGCGCTCCGCACACGGCGCAGCGCGGATCGCCAGGCAGGCGGCGCATGACGCGCAAGAACAGCCGCCCGCGATGCGACTCGATCGACCGAAAGAATGCGAGATCGCCAGCCTCGCTCACGGCGCAAGTATGACCGGCGCTGGAAGCTTCGCCACCAACTCCGCGTCTGCAGGCGTGTGACCGGATTTACGGGACGTCTGACGATCGTGCTCGTGGCACTGGGTCTGGTGCTGGCGGGTTGCGCAACGGCGACCTATAGCCGCCCGAAGCTGGAGCGACTGATCACCTCGAGGCTCGACCAGCATCGCGGCTTCGACGTCCAGTCCGTCGCGTGTCCCTCGCACGCGAAGCTCGCGCAGGGAGTCGTGATCAGATGCACCGCGACGCTCGGCGGCGGCCACGTCGTCGGCCTCAGAGCCACGCAGCTTGACGACAAAGGAACCGTGCACCTCGTGGCCAGCGAGATGTTCGCCGACAACGTCGAACGCTCCGTCGTGGTCGCGCTCGGCGAGCGCGGCGTGCGCGCAACGGCCGTGTGCCCCGAGCACGTCCCAGTCGTGCTCGGAAGGATGTTCGACTGCTCGGTGCGTGCAGCGAACGGCCATCGCAGCCGCGTTGCGGTGACGATCGTCGACTCCGACGGCGGCTTCCGGCTGAACTTCGGCTAAGTGCTCCCGCCACTGTGTCGACCCTGACTGCGACCGCCGCCTCTGATAGAGAATGCGTGTGAGCTTCGACGTGGGGGCCGAGCAGTACGACCGGTTCATGGGCCGGTACTCGGTGCCGCTGGCGGCGGAGTTCGCCGACTTCGCGGGGATCGCGACCGGCCAGCGCGCAATCGATGTCGGGTGTGGCTCCGGCGCACTGACGCGCGAGCTCGTCGAGAGGCTCGGCGCGGACCGCGTGTCCGCGGTCGACCCCGCCCAGCTGTTCGTCGCGGCGATCCGTGAACGTCTGCCCGGCGTCAGGGTGGACCTCGCCTCGGCCGAGGCTCTGCCCTACATGGACAGCCAGTTCGACGTGGCGGTGGCGCAGCTCGTCGTCCATTTCATGGCGGAACCGCTCGTCGGGGTGCGGGAGATGGCGCGGGTCACGAGCTCCGGCGGCGTCGTCGCCGCGTGCGTCTGGGACCACACTGGCGGGCGCGGGCCGCTGAGCATGTTCTGGGACGTCGCGCGTGAACTCGACCGATCGGTCCAAGGCGAGGCGCGGCGCGCCGGGACGCGAGAGGGCGACCTCGGCCCGCTGTTCGAAGCCGTCGGTCTGCGCGAGATCGAGGAGAGCTCGTTGACAGTGGACGTCGGGCACCCCAGCTTCGACGAGTGGTGGGAGCCGTTCACGCTCGGTGTGGGCCCCGCCGGCAGGCACGTCGCGCAGCTGCGCTCCGACGACCAGGCGCGGCTGCGTGAAGCGTGCCGGGCCCGCCTGCCGTCGGCGCCGTTCGTGATCTCGGCCCTGGCCTGGGTCGCGCGCGGGCGCGTCTGATCCGGCCCCACCCCCGCACCCGATCCGCCTATCCACCCGCCAGCTCCGTGTTCGCGCGATCCAGCACGGTACTCAGTACCCGACCCGCCACCGCCAGATCGTCGGCCGGAAGGTCACCCCAAAGCCGCTCGGTTGCCTTGCTGGTGGCGCCTCGGATCCCTTCGTGCAGCTCACGACCGGCATCGCTCAGCTCGACCGTGCCGTCCCCCTCGGCGTGCAGCAGCCCGGACGCCGCCAACTCCTGCACCAGCGCCTGCGACTTGCCCTCGCCGACCTTCAGAGCACCGGCCACACGGTTGACGAGCTCGTGTCGATCGATTGCATCCCCGCTCATCACCGTGAGCCTCAGCGCGATCCACCGTGGCTCGGTCAGTCCGGACCCCGTCAGCAACCGGTCGAGAATCGCGTTGCAGGCCTTCTCGGTCTGGCCGAGAAGCTGGGCGTCGAACACAGGGTTCGGAGACATCATCACACCTCTTTCGTTGGTGTCCTCAACGTTGGTATTACCAACATAATACAGATCGTTGGTGCTACCAACGTCCGGCCGGAATTCCGGCTACGATCCTGATGTGCCGGAGGCAGATCAGCAGACCGGGTACGACCCGCCGGGCCGCCTTCGGCAGCTCCCGAGCTGGCTCACGAGTCAGGTTGCGCGCAGGGCCGAGCAGCTGGTCGGTGACGAGCTCGCGCGCGACGACATGCGCCGGCCACACTTCGCGGTCCTCACTTCGCTCGCCGAGCAGGGTGCCGCGAGCCAGGCCGAGCTCGGGCGCCGACTGTGGATCGACCGCAGCGACCTTCACGCGATCCTCAACAAGCTCGAGGGCGACGGTCTCGTCAAGCGCGTTCGAGACGATTCAGACCGCCGCCGTAACGTGGTCGCGCTGACGCCCCGCGGCAAACGCGTCTTGGCGCGGCTTGACGCCCGCGTCGAGACGGCCCAGGAAGCCCTGCTCGCGCCACTCTCGGCGTCCGAGCGCCGCGAGCTGCGCCGACTGCTCGAACGCCTCGTCGCCGCCGACGGCTGAGTTTTGCGGCCCGGGCCGGTCTACGTCTCAGAATCGCGGCAAGCAACAGATCGGAGCGCCAACGATGAGCATCCAGTTCCCTGGGGAGTCAGCGCAGTACCGGACCGCCCGTGACCACCTGCTCGAGCAGGAGGTGGCGCTGCGGCGGGCGATGGAGGACGTCGCTCGGGCAAGACGAGCGCTGCCGCCTGGCGGAGCCGTGCCCGAGGACTACGTGTTCGGCGGAGCTGGAGCCGACGGAGGCGCGACAGATGTGCGGATGTCCGAGCTGTTCGCGCCCGGCAAGGACTCGCTGGTGATCTACAGCTTCATGTTCCCCCGCGACCCGGTCGACGACCGGCCGGGACCGGCGGCGGGAAGATCGGCCGAGCTGCCACTCGCGCTGAGTCCTTGCCCGTCTTGCGTGGCTCTACTCGACCAGCTCGACGGCGCGACCGATCACGCAAACCAGCACCTGAACTTCGCAGTCGTCGCCAAGGCGCCGATCGAGCACGTCCTGGGGTTCGCGCAGGAGCGCGGCTGGCGGCGCCTGCGGCTGCTGTCCTCAGCATCGAACACCTACAACATCGACTATCGCGCCGAGTCCGAGAGCGGAACGCAGAGGCCAATGCTCAACGTGTTTCACCGCGACGGCGACACGATCCGGCACTTCTGGGGCTCGGAGCTGTTCTACGCGCCGACCGAGCCCGGCCAGGAGACACGCCACGTCGGGACGCTCGAGCCACTCTGGAACATGTTCGACCTGACGCCGGAGGGTCGCCCCAACTGGGACGAGCAGCTCCAGTACTCGTAGGGCGCCGAGTACGCTTCCCGGCGGGTGTTCAGGCGCACGCTCCGCTCCGCGATCATCGTCGGGCTGCTCGCCCCCGCGTCGGCGTCTGCGGCCGTCATCGCGACGCCGATCGGCGGCGGGTTCAGCGCGCCGACGTACATCACGGCGCCGCCGGGTAACGCGCAGCAACTGTTCGTGGTCGAGCAGTCGGGCGTGATCAAGTTGATCGACCTCGGATCGCCGGCAACCAGCACGACGTTCCTGGACATCTCGAGCGAGGTTGAGTTCACCGGCGGCGAGCAGGGCTTGCTGTCGATGGCGTTCGCGCCGGACTATGCGACCAGCCGTCGCTTCTACCTCTACTACACCGACATGCAGTGCCCTAGCTCGCCCGGTTGCGACGAGCAGGTGAGCGAGTTCACCGCCAACGCCAACCTCCAGTCGGCCAGCCCGGGGAGCGAGCAGATGCTGCTCACGATCCCCCACCCTGACCAGAGCAACCACAACGGCGGTCAGCTCCAGTTCGGTCCCGACGGCGATCTGTACATCTCGGTCGGCGACGGCGGCGGCGGCAACGACACCGAGCTCAACGCCCAGCACACGACCACGCTGCTCGGGAAGATCCTCCGAATCGCGCCCGGCACGAGTTCGTACTCGATCCCGGCGGGCAACCCGTTCGCAAACACGACCACTCCTCCTTGCTCGACCGGGCCCAGCCCGACCATCAAGAACTGCCCCGAGATCTGGGCCTACGGCCTGCGCAACCCCTGGCGCTTCTCGTTCGACAGTGCCTCCGGGGACCTCGTGATCGGCGACGTCGGCCAGGACCGCAACGAGGAGGTCGACTTCGCCCATCCCGGGCAGAACGTCGGAGCCAATTACGGATGGCCCTGCTTTGAGGGCTTTGAGCTCAACGCCGCGCGCCCGGCCTCGGAGTGTTCGCCGCTGCCATCGCCCGTGGTCGCGCCGGTGCTGACCTACCCGCACCCCGCCAACTGCCCCGCCGGCTCGTTTTGCGGCGCGGGGATCATCGGCGGCTACGTGATGCACGACCCGACGCTCCCGTCGCTCGACGGCTGCTACGTGTTCGGCGACCTCAGCACCTCGGATCTGCGCGTCGCGCGCCTCGCCCAGCCCGTGGCGCTCGGCGGTGCCGACCTCGGGCCGCAGATCGGCAACCTCTCCTCGTTCGGCGAGGATGCCGCCGGCCACCTATACGCCGCTGACATCGGAAGCGGCGTGGTGTCCGAGCTGACATCGGACGGGAACGCGGCGACCAATCCCACCTGCCCGCCGGCCCCGGTGACCGGCGGGCCACCCCCGCCACCGTCCAAGCAACTGCCGTTCAACACCGCTGCGCCGAGGATTCTCGGCCGGGTCACGCCTGGCTCGAAGCTCACCTGCACGCCGGGAAGCTGGACGGCAGCGACCACGTTCGCCTACCAGTGGGCGATCGATGGCTCGGTCCACGCCGCCGGCACGACCTACCGGCCGCGCAACGCCGATGTCGGCCACCTGCTCGGCTGCGTGGTTACCGCCACCAACAGCGACGGAAGCCGTCTCGCGCTGAGCGCGGATGTTCGCGTCGCCGACCACACGCCGCCGAAGCTCGCCGCGCTGACGCTCTCGCCGGCCGCTTTCCGCAAGCGCGCGATCGTCAGGTTCCGCCTCGACGAACGCGCGACGATCACCGTCACCGTGCAGCGGATCGGACGCGGGCACAAGATCAGCGGCAGCCGGCGGGTCAGGGGCAAGCCGGGAGTCAATCGCTTCGCGTTCACCGGCCGCATCGGTGGCCACTCGCTCGCCGCGGGCCGCTACCGGCTAGTGCTCCGTGCCCGCGACCGTCACGGCAACCTCGCCAAGCCGGTTCGCGTGCGCTTCTCGATCCGTCGCTGAGCGCCCACGTTATGCACCCTCCTGGCGGGACAGCGCCGCCTTCAGGAACTCGACCTGAAGTGTCAACAGGTTCTCGGCGATCGCCTCCTCCATCGCCAGATGCGTGATGCCGGTCAGCGGTAGCACCGAGTGCAGCCGGCCGGCTTCGGTCAGCCGTTGCGAGAGCCGCAGCGTGTGAGCGGCGACGACGTTGTCGTCGGCGAGCCCGTGGATCAGCAGCAGTGCGCGCTTCAGCGAGGCGGCATCGCTCAGAAGCGATGAGCGCTCGTACGCCGGCCGGTCGGCGCCGTCGGGATCGACCCCGAGGTATCGCTCGGTGTAGTGGGTGTCATACAGCCGCCAGTCGGTTACCGGCGCGCCGGCGACCGCCGCGTGAAACACGTCTGGGCGACGCATCACGGCGAGCGCCGCGAGGTAGCCGCCGAACGACCAGCCGCGGATCGCGACGCGCGTAAGGTCGAGGTCCGGCACGCGATCGGCGACCGAGTGGAGCGCGTCGATCTGGTCCTCGAGCGCCGGACCGGCGAGATCGCCCCGGACCGCGCGCGACCAGGCTCGGCCACGCCCTGGAGTTCCGCGTGGGTCGGCGGCGAGCACGGCGAAGCCCTGGTCGGCGAGCCACTGCGGCTCGAGCCAGAGCTTGCGCGCCGCGGTGACGCGCTGAAACGTCGGGCCGCCGTACGGGTCCAGCAGCACAGGCAGCGCGCCCGATCCGCGCTCGTGGCCGCGCGGGAGCACGAGCCCGACCCGCAGCCCGCGATCGCCGACGGTCATGAGCTCGACCGTCGGCGTCAGCGCCGGTCGCTGCGCCTTGGATTCGAACACGTGGCCGCTGAGCTGCCAGCGGACCCCGTCGTGGTCGAGGCCGCTCGAGCCGACCACGTGCACGCCGCCGGCGCCGGTTGCGGCGTGAATGCCGGGCGCGGTCGTCAGCGCCGACAGACCATCGGTTGCGTGCCAGCGCCAGGCGTGGGTCTCGGTCGGCGTCGAGCTCGCCGTGAACAGCACCTCGTCTCGGTCGACGCTCTGCACCGCCCTGACCTCGAGCTCCCGTGGCGTCACCGCGCTGCCGTCGATGAGCAGCCCGAGCGCGTCCTCGACCACCGCGACCGTCACCAGCCGCCCGTCAGCCAGCCGGCGCGGCACGCCGGGAATCAGATCGACCCAGACGGCGTCGGTCTGCTCGTTTAGGCGTGTCGTCTCGCCGGTGCGCGGATCGACCGCGAGCACGGCGACCCGCCGCTGGTCGCGTGACTGCACGGCGACCAGCGGCCCGTGCTCGTCCCAGTGAGCCGCGGCCAGGTACGGATACGCGCCCTGGTCCCACAAAACCCGAGCCGGCGCGGCGCCGTCGAGCGAGAGCACGTAGGCGTCGACGGACGCGTTCGCGGCGCCGGCCGCGGGATACCTGACCGGACGCGGCGCGGCGGCCGGATCGGCGACGTCTGAGATCCAGAGCTGGGCGACGGGCGCTTCGTCGACCCGCGCGACCAGCAGCGCAGCGCCGTCGGGCGCCCACCAGTAGCCGCGATCACGGTTCATCTCCTCGGCCGCAATGAACTCCGCCATCCCCCAGCTGACCGTCTCACCGTCCTCCCCCGCCAGCCGCGTCACGGCACCGTCGTCCAGCTCGATGACGTGCAGCGCCCGGCCGTGGACAAACGCGACGCGCCGGCCGGACGGGTCGGGGCGCGCGTCGAACACCGGCGACGGGACCTCAAGCTCGCGCGCGCCGCGCTCGAGCAGATCAGCCACGAACAGCCTGCCGGCCTGCACCACCACCGCGATCCGGGCGTGATCGTCGATCGCGTAGGAGACGATTCCGCCGCCGGTCTCGCGCATCCGCTCACGGCGCGCCAGTTCCTCGGGTGGGAGATCCTCAGCCGCGTCGGGGACCAGGCCCGCAGGATCGACGACGAGCCGCTCCCGCTCGTGCTCGACGTCGTAGACCCACAGCCCTGTCTGTGGGTCCTCCCCTCCTGGCGAGCGCAGAAACACAACCCGGCTGCCGTCGGTGCCGACCTCGAAGCTGCGCGGCTCGCCCAGCGTGAAACCGCGTGTCCGCGCTTTCTGCCGGGGAAACGACTCGCTGCCCACTAGGGATACAGACGGCGCTGGACCGCCTGTGCGATCGGCCGGGGCAGCACCTCGAGCGCCCGCATCGCATGCGGCATCGCCCGCAGCTGCCGGGCGCTGAACACGACCGGGATCACGACCTCGATCAGGTGCGGTCCGGGCTCGGCGATCGCGCGCCGCAGCGCGTCGACTAGGTCCTCGGCGGTGTCGACGCGCGATGAGGCGACGCCCATCCCAGTGCCGATCGCGACGAAGTCGAGGTCGGGCCCTGACAGGTCGAGCTGTGATGTTGCCTTGGGGCCGGCGTTCTGAGCACCGACACGGGCGAGCTCGACGTTGAGGATCCCGTAGGAGCGGTTGTTGAAGATCACGACCGTGACATCGAGCTGCTCACGCACCATCGTCCAGAGCGACTGGATCGTGTAGAGGCTCGAGCCGTCAGCTTGCAGCGCCAGCACCGGACGGTCCGGGCACGCGACCGCCGCGCCGACGGCAACCGGTAGGCCTTGCCCGATCGCGCCGCCGGTCAGCGTCAGCCAGTCGTGGCGCGGAGCGCCAGCGGTGTTGACCGGCAGCGTCATCCCTGATGTGACCGCTTCATCGGACACGATCGCGTTCTCGGGCAGGACGATGCCGATCGCTTCGCAGACCTTCTCGGCTGTCAGCTCCCCGGTCGGCTGTGCCGGACGCGACGCAGGCGCAAGCCCGGGCGTCGCGGTGCTCGCGCCGAGCGCGTCGGCGAGCGCCTCGATGCCGCCGACGAGGTCAGCCGACGGCGCCCCCAGTTCATGCACCTCGCAGCCGTCGGGCACCAGGTAGCTCTTCTTGTCCGGGTAGGCGAAGAACGACACCGGAGCGTTCGCGTCGACGAGCAGCAGGTGCTTGAGCCCCGCGAGCTGGACCATCGCGACCTCCGGCGCGTATGCGATCCGCTCCAGCGCCGGCAGCCCAGCGCCGCGCTGCAGCCGCGTCGGGAACACCTCGGCGAACAGCTTGGCGCCGGTCGCCGCGGCGATCCGGGCCGCCGCAAGCAGACCGCGCTCGCGCAGCGCCCGGCCGCCGAGCAGGATCCCGGTCCGCCCTCCCGCGCGCAGCGCCCGCGCGACCGATTCGATCGCGTCGGCGTCGACGGGCGACGGCATCGCCGGCTGTGCAGGGCCGGCCGGCTGCGCCCCATCGCTCCACGACACGTCGGCGGGCAGGATCAGCGTCGCGACCTGGCCAGGCGGGCCATTGGCCGCGACCACCGCGTCGACGGCGTCGCGCGCGAGCTCGCCGGTGCTCTGCGACGTCCGTACCCACCCGGACACGTTGCGCGCGACCGACTCGATGTCTGACTGCAGTGGCGCGTCGTACTGCGTGTGGTAGGTCGCGTGGTCGCCGACGATGTTGACGAGCGGGACCCTCGCCCGGCGGGCGTTGTGCAGATTCGCAAGCCCGTTGCCGAGGCCGGGACCGAGATGCAGAAGCGTGGCGCCGGGCGCGTCGGCCATCCGCGCGTAGCCGTCGGCCGCGCCGGTCGCGACCCCCTCGAACAGCCCGAGCACAGCCCGCATCTCCGGCACGGAGTCCAGCGCCGCGACGAAGTGCATCTCCGACGTGCCGGGGTTCGTGAAGCAGGTCGTGACGCCAGAGTCGACGAGCGTGCGGATCAGTGCCTGAGCGCCGTTGGGCAAGGGTTCTCTCCTAGAGGACGGGGATGATCTCGGGCGGCGCCCGAGATCATCCCGCTTAACCCTGGTCGAGCACGGTCAGGTCGAGCTGCGCGAGCCGCTCGGGATCCGAGACGAAGTCCAGCTCGACGATCCGTCCGCCCCTCACCGTGACGGCCCCGATCGAGAACGGCCGGCCGTTGCGAAGCGAGACCACCCCGGCGGTTCCGTTGATCAGCACGGGACGCTGAACCAGGTCCAGCCGCGAGAACGTCAGCGCGCGTCCGGCGACGTGCTCGGCGCCCCTGACCTCGAGCAAGGCGCCAGCCGGCTGCCCCGGTCCCGCGTCGCCGCGGAGCACGACGTCGGGATCGAGCACCGCGAGCAGGCCCTCGAAATCGCCCTCGCGTGCGGCGGCGACGAACGCGTTCACGACCTTTCGCTGCGTGGCGAGATCGGCGTCGCCGGTCGGCGCGTTGCCGCGGACGCGGCGCCGGGCGCGGCTCGCCAGCTGCCGCGTCGCCTCCGGCGAGCGATCGACCAGCGGCGCGATGTCGTCGAACGGCACGGCGAACATGTCATGCAGCACGAACGCGAGCCGCTCGGCGGGCGTGAGCATCTCGAGCACGACTAGCAGCGCCAGCCCGACCGAGTCGGCGAGCAGCGCCTCATGCTCGGGATCGACGCCGTCAGCGGGATCGACGATCGGCTCGGGCATCCGCGGGCCCCATGGGTCCTCGGGCCGCGACCGGCGCGAGCGAAGCATGTTCAGCGACACACGCGCGACGACCGTCGTCAGCCACGCGCCGAGGTTCTCGACCTGGCTCGTGTCGGCGCGGCTGACCCGCAGCCATGCGTCCTGGACGGCGTCATCGGCCTCGCTGAGCGAGCCGAGCATCCGGTAGGCCACCGCCCGCAGACGGCCGCGATGTTCTTCGAATCTTTCGGCAAGCCAGTCCTGCTCCGCCATCGGTCACCTTCCTCCTGCGAATTGTGTCTACCACTAGACGCGCGAGCGCGCGCGAATGTGACAGGACCGCGGAAGGTCCGGCGGGGGGTCTAGGCGTTGGTCTCGGCGGGGCGCCGGCCGAACAGGCCCCGGAAGCGGGCTGCGATCCGGTGCAGCAGGCCTTGCTTGGGCTGCAAGCCGAGCTGGGCGCCGGCAGGTGCCAGCTCGATCGCCGGCGGCGCGGTGCTCGTCGATGGGTCGGCGGTGAGCACCGGCAGCGTCCGCACAGCCTGCGCTGACTCGGTCTCCTCGCCCGCCGCGGCGGGCGCCGAGTCGCCGAACAGCGACCCGACCGCGTTGTTTGCCCAGATCATCGACTCGAGATACAGCTCGCCGGCGCTGTCGATCAGCACCCGAGCGTCGCTGTACTCGCCCTGCTCGAGCGATCCGACGCAGTTGAGCAGCTCACCCATCTGCCCGCGGCGGTGGACAAGCGCCTCGCGCATGTCGTCCGCGAGCGGCAGCGTCGCGATCACGTCGTGCATCGGCGCGTCCATCATCGCGTCGATCACCGAGAACAGGCCGAGCGTGAACAGCTCGCCCTGGCTGGCGATCCCGAGCGCGTTGCCTGCGAGCTCGCAGAAGCGTGCACGGATCAGGGCGGTCGCTGTCAGCTCCGTCGGCTTGTTGTCGATGCTGGCAAGCACTGTCAGCGTCGTCCAGCGCCTGACGTTCTCGATGCCGAGCAGCGCCAGCGCCTGACCGATAGAGCGCACGTCGCCGCGCAGGCCGAAGAAGGCGGAGTTGACGTAGCGCAGCAGCCTGTAGCTGAGCGTCACGTCGCGCGCGATCAGCTGCTCGATGTCCTCGAGCTGGATCCCGGGGTCGTGCAGCGCGGCGACGACCTGCAGCAATGCCAGGCGGTTGGCGGTGATGCCGTGCGTGCCGACCACCGCTGGACGGCAGAAGAAGTAGCCCTGGAACAGGTCGCAGCCGACGCCGACGTAGACGTCGTACTCGGGGCGCGTCCCGAGCTTGTCGGCGATCACCAGGGCGCCGTGCTGGCGCAGGCGGTCGACCTGCTCCTTGATCTGCGCGTGATCGAGCTCAAGCGTGTTGAGCTTGACGCTGTCGAACAGCTCGAGCGGCGCGTGTGAGTCCTCGCGGTTGCGGAAATCGTCGAGCGCGAGTTGGTAGCCCTGGCGCTTGAGCTCGGTCAGCGCCGCGACCATCTCCTCGTCGAACAACTCGTTCTCGGGGATCTCGAGGCCGACCAGCCCCGGCGGAATCGCCTGGATGAGGTCACCGAGGACGAACTCGCGTGTGGCGTTGACCCACGCGGCCTTGTTACCGATGATCCGGCCCAGCTCGAGCTCGGTGAGCGTGTTCAGCACGACCGTCGCGGTCGCCTGCTCGGGGTTGTCGATCACCGCGTCAGCGGCGTAGCCGCGACCTCGGAACAGCAGCTCGTAGCCGACAACCTCGAGCTTGGGGTTGAAGATTGGCTGGCGAGCGATGAATGCGGCGGTCACGTGAAGTGGTCCGAACGGTCCCGGAGTTGCCCTAATCGTCGGCATCCGCAGGCCATATCTAAAGCCCGCGCAACGCGTCTCCACACTTGTTGGTCGGGAGCGACGACAGCCCCCAGCCCCGTCCGCAGCCCCCGTTACGCTCGCGCCGTGGCAGCCGAAGCGAGTCCTGGGCGCGATCTCCAGATCGCGCGGATGAACGCCGGCTTGATGACGACGACCGTGATGGCCGCCGTCGTCGTGTTCCTGGCGGGATCGCTACTGATCGAGGGACACCCGCCGCGACCGGAGCCCGCACTGGTGCTGCTGGCGACCAGTGCGCTGGGGTTCATCCTCGCCACGCTGATGTATGCGAACACGTACGCACGCCTGGTGAAGCCGGCTCCCGCCGAGTTCCACGCCCAGATCCATCGCGCGAACGTCGTATCGGAGTGCTTCGGGGTGTACTGCCTGATCCTGGCGGTGCCGCTGACGATCGTGTCGGCCTCGCCCAACCAGGCGCTACGGTGGTTCGTGGCGACGGTGACGTTCGCGACGATCGTCGGCTATCAGTTCTCCGGCGCTTCGCTGCTTCAGCAGTACCTCGCCGAGCTCGAGGGCAAGTGGAGTCGGCTCGCGGTCGTGCTGCTCGGTGGCGGCTTCACGGTGCTGCTGCTGTGCCTCGGCGGCTGGGCGTTTGCGGCGGATCTGGTCAGCGCGCACGCTCGACTCGTGCCCGTGTTCGTGCTCGTCCTGTTCCTTGCGGTCGTGGCGCTACTGGCGATGTCGGCTCAGCCAAAGCTCCACAGCGAGCCGCCGGTCATGCCTCAGCCGATCAGCCCGCCGGCGCCGACCGTGGTCACCGGCCCGCGACCCCCGAGCGGGGCCGCGCTCGCGACCAATGCGCCCCCCGGGACGGCGGCACGCCGACGAAGCGCGAGCCCCGGGTCCGGGCTGCTCAGCTGGCTGCTGGTGGCGCTCACGCTGCTGTTGCTCGTCGCCACGCTCGTGTTCGTAGTCCTCACGCTTCAGGACCAGCGCAGCGCTGATGCCCGCGCGACCCGCGCCGTCAGTCGGGACTTCGCGGCAGTCCTGTCGTCGATCGCCGGGATGCAGGGTCAGGCGCTCGCGCAGCAGCGCCAGGCCGAGGTCGCGACCGGGGAGCTCACCGGGAAGGTCTATTCCAACCGGGTCCACGAGGCGGTCGTCGGCCTGCTGGCGGCGTTGCGGACCAGACGCGAGCTCCCGCCCGCGATCCCGCTCTCAGACCTCAACGTGTCGGTCCCAGACGGCGTTGCGATGCTCCGCACCAAGGTCGACGACAACGTGCTCACCGACCTCAGCAACTTCTTCGGTCAGATGCGGATCACCTACGGGAACTTCCGTCTGGGCCGCCGGCACCGCAAGCTCTCGCACCGCGATCACATCCGCGTGTGTCGCACGATCGCGTTCGCGAACAAGGTCGAGGCCGACTTCAGGGGCGTTCCCAAAGTCGGCCTGCGCCCTCGCCTCAAGCAGCCCGCTGAGTGCCACTAACCCGTCGGCGCCGGGGCCGCTACGGTGATGGTCTTGCGGTTAGCAACATGGAACGTCAACTCGGTTAAGCAGCGCCTGCCGCGGCTACTTCCGTGGCTGGACGAGCGCCGGCCCGACGTCGTCTGCCTGCAGGAGACCAAGCTTGCCGACGACGCATTCGAGGATCTGCTCGGCGAGGAGCTGTCCAAGCGCGGCTACGCGTTCGCGTCCCACGGCCAGGTGGCGTGGAACGGGGTCGCGATCCTGTCGAGGTCAGGGCTCGATGACGTCGTGCGCGGGATTCCCGGTGCCCCCGGCTTCCCAGACCCCGAGGCGCGTGCGATCTCGGCGACCTGCGGAGGGATCCGGGTCGTCTCGGTGTACGTGCCCAACGGCCGCACCCCCGACTCAGACCACTACGAGTACAAGCTGGCGTGGCTGGCCTCGCTGCGCGACATGGTCGCGGCCGGCCCCGACGCGACCGTCGTCTGCGGCGACATGAACATCGCCCCAACCGACGAGGACGTGTTCGATCCCGAGGCGTACATCGGTCAGACGCACGTCACCCCGCCCGAGCGTGCCGCACTCGCCGATCTTCAGGCGGTCGGCCTCCACGACGTCGTGCGCGATCGCTGGCCTGGCGAGCGCGTGTTCAGCTACTGGGACTACCGCGCCGGCATGTTCCACCAGGATCTCGGGATGCGGATCGATCTCGTGCTCGCGACCGACAGCGTCGCCGACAGGGTCAAGGCCGCGTGGATCGACCGCCAGGCCCGCAAGGGCAGCGGGCCGAGCGATCACGCGCCGGTGATGGTCGACATCGACGAAGCGCCCGACGGGAACATCGGCCCGGTCGTGCCGCCGCCGTCGCGGCCCGTGACCAAGCGGGGCAAGGTCAAGCTGCCGCAGTCGCCCTGACCGCCGGCCGGGGCTCAGTCTTTGGGACGGTCGCGGTCGCGCGAGGGCTGGACGCGCTTGGGCTCGCCGGGCATCTTCGGATAGTCGGGCGGGTATGGCATGTCGCCCCGGCCGTCGCGCTCGTAGGAGTCGAGCAGCGGCTGCAGTGAATGGGCGACGTCGTTGATTTCCGCGTGCCGGTCGCCGACCTGGGCGAAGCGGGCCGGCATCGTCGCGACCGTGAAGTCCTCGGGCGCGACGCTCGCGAGCTCGTCCCAGAGGACCGGCGCCGAAACGGGCGCGCCGGGCTTCGGACGGATGCTGTAGGCGGAGGCGATCGTGCGGTCCCGCGCGTTCTGGTTGTAGTCGATGAAAATCCGCTCGCCCCGCTCCTCCTTCCACCACTTGGTCGTCACCCGATCGGGCAGCCGGCGCTCGAGCTCGCGGCCGAACGCGATCGCGGCGTGGCGCACCTCGGTGAACGTCCAGCGCGGCTCGATCCGCACGTAGATGTGGATGCCGCGGCCGCCCGACGTCTTCGGGAAGCCCCGCAGGCCAAGCTCGTCGAGCAGCGAGTGCGCCTCGCCCGCGACCTCGACCGCGTCAGCGAAGTCGGTTCCCGGCTGCGGATCGAGGTCGAGCCGCAGCTCGTCGGGATGGTCGACGTCCTCGCGCCTGACCGGCCACGGATGGAACGTGATCGTCCCCATCTGCGCGGCCCAGCCGACGACGGCGATCTCGGTCGGGCAGACCTCGTCGGCCTCCCGTCCCGATGGGAACTGGATCTTTGCGGTCTCCACGTAGTCGGGCGCCCCGCGTGGGATCCGCTTCTGAAAGAACGCGTCGCCGCCGCCCCGGTCGCGCGTCGACAGGACGATCCCGGGATGCACGCCCTTGGGCCAGCGCTCGAGCGTCGTCGGCCGCCGCTCGAGCGCCCGCATGATCCCGTCACCGACCGCGAGGTAGTACTCGACGATGTCGAGCTTGGTGACCTCCTGCGTGCGGTCGGTCGCCGGGAAGATCACCCGGTCGGGGTTGGAGACGCGCAGACCGCGGCCGCCGGCATCGACGTTCGTTGCCTCGGACTGGGCCATCACAGCCGTCCGCGGCCCGCGCGGCTCTCCTCTTCTCAGCTCAGGCTGCGATCAGCTCGCGCTCGGCACGAAGCCAATGGTCGAGCTGGTTGCTACTGCCCTGCTCGAGCGCGATGAAGTACGCGCGCTCGGCGATCTCGCCGTGACTGGGCATCGGGGTGTCGGTCTTGGGCTTGGTCACGCGCAGGCGCCGGGTAACGGGCTTGCGGGGCTTGACGGTTTTGGCGGGCATGTCGTCCTCCTACGGAACTGGGTCAGGTGCTCGCCCTCGCGCTGGCGGGGCGTCCCCTGGGGTTCGACGCCGCTGCGTTCACCCCTTCGCCGCGCGATCCGGCGCATAGAATGCCCTGTGGACCTCGAAGCGTTCGAGCTCGTCGTGCTCCGCCGCCCGGCGCACCCGGCGACCTATGACGACGAGACGATCGAGCGGATCCAGCGTGAGCACCTGGCCTACCACGCATCGCTGCGTGAATCGGGCGACGTCGTGACCAACGGGCCGGTGATCGATCCGCCCGACGAGTCGTTTCGCGGGCTGACCTTCTATCGGACCGGTTCGCTCGAGCAAGCGCGCCGACTCGCGCAGGGCGACCCGGCCGTGCAGGCAGGACGGCTCGAGGTCGACGTGATGACCTGGTATTGCCCGCCGGGCACGATGGTCCGCCCCGGCAAGAAGCTCAGCCTCTAGGGGCTCGAGCTCACTCGATCGCGAGCAGGATCACCGCGAGGTCGTCCTCCAACGCCCCGGTGCCGTCCGGGAACAGCCCTTCGAGCATCTCGTCGATCGCGCGCTCGGGCGCCTGATCGAGCAGCATCGGCGCGTCGAGCTGAGGCAGCAGCTCATCGAACCCGAGCCGGCCGCGGCGACGCGAGGGCCGACGCTCGGTGAGCCCGTCGGTGAACAGCATGACTGCCGCGCCGTGTGGCAGCTCCACGTGGCGTACCGGCCACTGCGCCGAGCTCGCGAGCCCGAGCGCCGGGCCGTGAGTCCGGTTGAGCGCCGTCACGCCGTCACGCGTGATCAGCAGCGGCGAGTCGTGCCCGGCCCTGATCAGCTGCAGCTCGCGGCCGCCGGGATCGACCTCGACCAGGCATACGGTCGCCAGCGTGCTCGCCTCGAGATCGGCCTGCTCGACCAGCAGCCGATCGAGCATCCGCGGGATCAACTCGAGCTCGACCTCCGCCTGCACGGCGCCGAGCCACGCCGCGCGCAGCATCGCCCCCGTCCCGGCGGCGGCCGGTCCGTGGCCGGTCACGTCACCGATCAGCAGCGACAGCGCGCCGTCTGCTCGCTCCGCGACGCCAATGAAGTCGCCGCCCAGCAGCATCGTGTTGAGGCTCGGGCGGTAGCGCCAGGCGAGCTGCCAGCGGTCGTCGAGCTTCATCCGCGGCACGAGCGCCTGCTCGAGCTGGCGCAGCAGCTGCTTTGAGATGTCGCGGATCGAGGTCGAGATCAGCAACCCGTCGTCGGTCTGCAGCGGGCTCAGGCTGATCTCGGCCAGGAACTCGGTCCCGTCCTTGCGCTGAGCCAGGAGATCCATTCCGGCGCCCATCTCGCGGGCCTTCGGGTCGGCGACGAACTCGCTGCGGTGGAGCACGTGCTGCGTTCGCAGCGCCCCCGGGATCAGCATCTCGACTTTGTTGCCGACGAGCTCTGATCGCGGGTACTGGAAGAGCTCTTCGGCGCGGGCGTTGACGAACACGATCGCCCCCTGCTCGTCGACGATCACCATCGCATCCGGTGCCGACTCCATCAGCCCGCGAAACTGCTGCTCGGCCTCGCGCAGCGCTTGCTCGCCCCGGACTCGTTCGGTGACGTCGGAGTTGAGCTCGATCACGGCAACCGGGTGGCCGTCTTCGTCGCGCACCAGGGCCTGGCGCGATGAGACGACGATCTGCCGCCCGTCCTTGCGGCGGTGGCGCAGCTGCCCGTCCCACCGGTCATCGTCCGCGAGTGCTTGGTCGACCGCCTCGCGGGACTCCGGAAACACGGTGTCGAGCAGCTCGTGCGTGATCTGCCCGTACGCCTCTTCGCCGCTGTAGCCGTAGATCTCCTGCGCCTCCCGATTCCAGTAGGTGATCGAGCTGTATCTCGGGTCGCGGACGATGATCGCGTCGTGGGCGAGCTCGAGCAGTTGGCGTTGCTGGTCGAGCTCCTCGCGCAGCAGCTCGACCTCGGTCATGTCGTGCAGCACGCAGACGCCGCCGATCACCGCCCCGTCGCCGTCGCGCAGCGGTCCGACGTCGATCCTGCGACGCCCGACGCGCTCGCCTGACCCGCGCTCGGCCGAGCTCTCCTCGCCGGCCAGCGCCCGGCGGAACAGCGGCTCGCAGACGATCCAGAGCTCGGGCGACAGCACCTCCGACGCGGGAGTCGGCGCCCCGGCGTAATCGAGGCCGTGCGCCATCACGATCTGCAGCTGCTCGTCGAACACCACGACCGACGCGCCGGGAAGCTCTCCCGCCAGCACGGAGAGCACCGCGTTCACGTCAAGCTCGGCCAACCTCGCGCCTCCCAGTCCAGATATCCGTTGCGAGCGCTACGGACGGCGGGAGTCTAGACCGCGGTCGCCGGGACTCATCACTCTCCGCCAGACGGCGGCTGATGCTGACCGATTCGTCGGGCTGGCCGTCTCGATCGGCTGAGCCGCTCGCTCAGCCGACCTTGAAGCGCTCGAGCAGCCGCGCCACGTCGCCTTCAGCCTGGTCGACGCGCACGGCGATGATCCCGGCACCCATTAAACCAATGCGCCCAACCACGCTGATGCGGACCTTAGTAGGCTGGCGCCGCACCGAACATGGCATTCGACCTGGTCATTGACATCGAGAACAGCCCGGGTGCGCTGGCCGAGGTCGCCACGGCGATCAGCGACGCCGGAGTGAATATCGCCGCCGCGACGTGCGTCGGCACCGGCGAGCGCGCGGAGATGCACATCCTCGTCAAGCACGCCGAGGCCGCGCGGCATTCACTGGCGATCTCTCACCTAGGGGTGTCGCGCGAGCGCGAGGTGGTGGTCGTCGACGTCGATGATCGGCCGGGCGTGCTGGCAGACCTGACACGGAAGATCGCCAAGGCCGGAGTCGACCTCGACCTTGTCTACGTCGCGACGCGCAACCGCGTCGTGTTCGGAGCGGCCGACCTCGACGGCCTGCGAGCCGCACTCGACGGCGTCATCTGACGGCTGTCAGCGCAGGGGCTTTAACAGCCGGCGCGCCCGCGTGCGGCCTGCCGTCGGTGACTTCTCGGCGATTCCGACGCGCCGAACAACACCGTGGCGCGCTTCGAGCAGGCCGCGGCTGCGCCCGGCTGATGGCAGATACCAGGTGTTTTTGCCGATCCGGACGCCACGGCCGAGCTTGACCAGCTTGGCGGCGCGCGCCAGCCGGGTCCCAGCCGTCACGCCATCGAGCGAGTAGTGACGGTTCGACGTCACCGCGGCCGCCACCCGCCCGTGAACGTAGGCGACGCGGATTCCATTCGCGCGCGCACACGCGCGGCGAGCGCCCGCGCGCGTCATCCCGAGCGTGACCGGTCCGAGCGACCGACCCGATGCGCCGCCCGCCGCCGCAGGACAGCCGACGTGTGCCTTGGGAGCGGCGCCGGTCGGCCAGACGCCGTCGCCGACGTGCACCACGTAGAAGCCGGTGCCGCCGTCGGTGTACCAGATGTCGTGCCGTGCGGTGTCGAACGCTGGCTTTGACATCGCATAGTCACTCTCGGAGTAACCGTTCTCGGTGTTCGGCGTCGTCGGCGAGACGAAGTACCCGATCTCCTTGGGCTTGGTCAGGTCACTGATGTCGAACGCGCGCAAGCCCGACGCGATAAACGAGCAGGCGACGATCTTCGGGTTGACCTCGGTCGGGATGTTGCAGTAATGGGCGGCATACCCCTGGGCCGGGCTGAGCGTCCCCGGGTCGCCGCTCGCGGCCTGGTGGTCGGCCGGCTGGTCGACCTGCAACCGCAGGTTTGCGACGACGAACGGCTTGGTCTCATCGGAGATGTCGATGATCCGTGCAGCGCCGACCGCGTTGGCGTCTCCGGTGGGGTTCAGCGTCGCCTGCGTGTACTCGTCGAACTCGAGCACGTACGGGTGACCGTTCTCGGTGAACGGGATCGCGTTCTGCGGGATCGAGGCAGACGTCCACGTCAGCCGGCTGATCTCGGTGGCCTGGGGGTTTGGCACCCGCGCCTGGATCTGGCTGGTGTCGAGGATCAGCATGTCGCCGCCGTTGGGATCGGCGATGTATGCGCGGTTTCCGTCGTCGCTCAGCGTCATCCCGTGGGAGTAGATGTTGCCCTCCCAGATCGCGGTCGGGTGCGTGGGGTCGGTGACGTCGACCGCGGTGATCGAGGGCAACGCGGTGCTCGTGGCGTAGAACGTCTTTCCGTCTGGCGAGAAGCCGCTCTCGTGGCCGAAGCGCGCGACGAGGGTCGTCGAGTCGAGCACCGGGTGCCTGCAGTCCGCGTGCACGTCGTAGATCGAGACGAGTCCCGGCTCGGTCGCCGGGTTACCGTTGACCGCCGCGAGCAACCCTCGCGTCGTGTTGAGGTTCAGCGACTCGTGCGGCGTCATCATCGGGATCTGCGTGAGCGTGTCGGTCTGGACCGGGTGTGCCGGATCGTCCATGTCGAGCACGGCGACGCCCAGCGACGGCCCCGCGGCGTTGATCGCGTTGGTCGGGAACAGCAGCGCCGTGTCGTAGAACGCACAGACGTGACCCTGCGTGTCGACGTAGCGGAACACCTTGAAGCCGCCCGAGGTTCCCTGATGCGAGACCTCGGTCATGTTGCACGACAGGCCGTTGACCCCGGTACCAGACGGCACGCGGCCGTCGACGCCCGGTTCGGGCTGAGATCCGGGTCCGCACGGGACCACCGGCGTCGCCACGAACGGGGGCTCGGCGCGCTTGGCCGTGGCCACCTTCGCCGGGGTCTGCCCGAGACCCTGGCCGATGGCGCCCAGGTCGTTGAGACCGTTGCTGCCGGTGCCGAGGATCGGCAACGTCACCGCGCCGGCAGCGGTCATCACCGACAGCACCAGCGCGATCAGCGCGATCGACCCCAGAACGACCTCGACAGCCCGCCTACGCCGTGGTGACATCACCAGCTCCTCCCAGTTGACCGGTCGCGCGCAAGGTACCAACGCGTACCAGTCGCGCGCGCCAGTCGCCGGGTTGCGGGTGCCGTCGCGAGCTTGCACAATGGAAACCGGGCGGAGGGCGCAACGTGAACGTGGAGAACTCAGCGATCGGCATGCCGGCCGGACCACTCGAGCTGCTCGAGCGATCCACGCAGCTCGCGGTGCTCGCCGACGCGATGGCGGCGGTGACCGTGGGCGAACAGGGGCGCCTGGTGCTTGTCCGCGGCGAGGCGGGAGTCGGCAAGACGACCGTCGTGAGGCGGTTCTGCGAGCAGCTCAAACCGCCGGTCCGGATCCTGTGGGGTGGGTGCGAGGCGCTGTTCACGCCGCGTCCGCTCGGCCCGTTCGCTGATGTCGCGGAAGCGACTGGCGGCGAGCTCGAGCGGCTCGTCGAGCACGGCGGCCGGCCCCACGAGGTGCTGGCAGCACTGACACAGGAGGTGTCGGGGGCGTCGCCGACGGTGCTCGTGCTCGAGGACCTGCACTGGGCCGACGAGGCGACGCTCGATGTGCTGCGGCTACTCGGCCGGCGCGTCGACCGCTTTGGCGCGCTGGTGGTGGCGACCTACCGAGACGATGAGCTCGACAACCACCACCCGCTGAGGATCGTGCTCGGCGAGCTGGCGACCGCCACCGGCGTCGACCGGGTGGCGCTGGATCGGCTCTCGCGCGAGGGGGTGGCGGCGCTCGCGCAGCCACACGAGATCGACGCCGGCGAGCTCTACCGCAACACCGGCGGCAATCCGTTCTTCGTCTCGGAGGTGCTCGAGGCGGGGACGAAGGAGATCCCCGCGACCGTTCGCGACGCCGTGATGGCGCGGGCCGCGCGCCTGCGCCCGGCCGCCCGCGCGCTGCTCGAGGCGCTGACCGTGTCGCCGCCGGGGGCGCAGATCGGCGTGCTCGAGGCGATCGCGGGCGAGTCGATCGAATGCCTCGACGAATGCATCGCCTCCGGGATGATCGTCACGACCGCCGCCGGCGTCGCGTTCCGGCACGAGCTAGCGCGGCTGGTGGTCGAGGACAACGTGGCCCCCGACCGGCGGACGGCGCTCCACGTGCGCGCGCTAAGCGCGCTCGCCGACTCGCCCGACCGCGCTCGGCTTGCACACCACGCCGAGGCGGCCGGCGATGCCGAGGCGGTGCTGCGGTTCGCGCCGGAGGCCGCGCGGCAGGCGGCCGCGCTCGGCGCTCACCGCGAGAGCGCCGCGCAATACGCACGGGCGCTGCGCTTCGCTTCGATGCTGAGCTCCGACGAGGAGGCCGAGCTGCTCCAGCGGCGCGGCTACGAGTGCATGCTCGCCGACCAGACCGACGACGCGATCGAAGCGCTGCGCCAGGCGCTCGTGCTGCGCGCAGAGCTCGGGGACGCCAGGCGCGAGGCCGAGGGCCTATACCTGCTCTCCAACGTGCTCTGGTGCCCGGGCCGCGTCGCCGAGGCGACGGCCGCCGCGCGCCGTGCGGTCGACCTGCTTCAAGACATGGAGCCCGGCCGTGAGCTAGCGCTCGCCCACGCTCGCTTCGCTCAGCTCTGCATGGACTCCGAGGACCTCGAGGGCGCGGTTGCGTGGGGCACGCAGGCGCTGGGGCTGGCGGACGCGCTGGGCGACACCGAGACGAGCATCAACGCACTGATCAGTGTCGCCGCGGCGAGGTTCGCGGCCGGCGATCCCGAGGGCCGCGAGCAGCTCGAGCAGAGCCTCGCACTTGCCAAGGCGGCCGAGGACGACGAGCTCGTCGGCCGCGCCGATGTCAACCTGGTGTGGGTCAGCCGGCGCTGGCGCGACTACCCGCTCGCCTACAGCTACCTCGAGCCGGCGCTCCGCTTCGCGAGCGACCGGGGTCTCGAGCTGTGGCGCGGTTATCTGCTCTGCTACCGCGCCCAGATCGAGCTCGATCTGGGCCGCTGGCAGGACGCCGCCGACACGGCGCAGCTGATCCTGCGCGAGCCGCGCCGCTCGAGGATCCCAGTGTTGATCGCGCTGACGGTCATCGGTCGCGTCCGGGCGCGGCGCGGCGATCCCGATGTCTCCGAGCTGCTCGACGAGGCGCTCGCGCTCGCGCAGCGAAGCGAGGAGCTCCAGGCGAGCGAGCCGGTTGCTGCTGCGCGCGCCGAGGCTGCCTGGCTGCGGCGCGACCCCGATGGCGTCGATCGGGCGACCGGCGACACGCTCGCGCTCGCGCGCCTGCGGCGGTCGGGGCCGGTGGTGTCCGAGCTCGCCTCATGGCGCCGGCGGGCGGGGATCGTCGACGAGCTCGGCGAGGACGAGCTGGCCGGTCCACATTCGCTCGAGGCCGTGGGCGACTGGCAGGCGGCGGCTGCCCGCTGGCAGGAGCTGCAGTTCCCCTACGAGCGCGCGCTGGCGCTGGCCGAGACCGGCGACGAGCACAACCTGCGCGAGGCGCTCGACCAGCTGCTCGCACTCGGTGCCGATCCCGCGGCGGCGATCGTCGCCCGGCGGCTGCGCGTCCGCGGCGTCCGCGACCTACCGCGGCGTCCCCGCGCGCGCACGCCGGAGAACCCGGCCGGGCTGACGGCACGCGAGCTCGAGGTGCTGGCGCTCGTCGGCGACGGTCTACGCAACGCCGAGATCGCACAGCGGCTGTTCCTGTCAGACAAGACCGTCGACCATCACGTGTCGGCAATCCTGCGCAAGCTCGGCGTACGCTCGCGCACCGAGGCGGTCGCCGAGGCCGACCGCTTGCGGCTGATGGTCTGAGCGTCCGTCAGACCAATGCCTGGTCGACGTCGGCGGTCTTGACGATCTGCTGCAACGCCGCGACGTGGCCCGCGAACGCGGCCCTGCCGACCTCGGTCAGCCGCGCCCGCACGCGCCGCCGGCTGTCGCGCAACGGCCGCTCGATCGCGACGTAGCCCGCGTCCTCGAGCGTCGAGAGCTGCTTGGAAAGCGCCGAATCCGACAGGTCGAGCTGATCGCGCAGGAACGCGAACTCGGCCCAGTCCGCCGACGCGAGCAATGCCACGACCGATAGTCGCGTCCCTGGATGGATCAGCTCATCGAATCGGGGTGCGGTCATCGAGTTGCGCGCGCGGCGCGGCGCCGCACCGACGCGAGCAGTTGCGGGCCACCGAGCACGATCACGACCGCCACAAAGATGCTCGCGATCGTCACCGGATGACGAGCTCCGTCGGCCGATGCGGCAAGTGCCGCGCCGACTGTCACCACGCCGAGCGCGGCGACGCAACCGATCACGATCCTCGCGGTC
>DASXDD010000037.1:0-22647 GCA_036490775.1 Solirubrobacteraceae bacterium
AGCAACTTCGACGGACCGGTGATGCCGTACCTCGAAGCGCTGCGAACCGGCCTCGGCGACGCCGCCGACTCGATCTGGGATCACTGCGACGGCTATCCCGGGAGCGCCGATCCGGCGGCGTTTGCGGCGTACATCCGTAGCCACCAGGTCGAGAACTCGCTGTTCTTCGCGGCCTACGGCGACCTCACGGTCGATGACGTCAGGCGCGGCCTCGCGGTGCGCCGTGAAGTGATCGACTTCGCGCTGTCGGGGCAGGGGCTCGGCGCGGCCGAGCTGAAGGCGGCGTTCATCGAGCGGTTCGGGCGATGACCGGCCTCGACCTGCCGCGGATCCAGGGCTTCGTCGTGCGCGGCTACAAGCTCCCGTTCGCGCGCTACCTGTTCCTGTCGATCGGCGACGTCGACCGCGCCGCCGCCTGGATCGCCGAGATCACCGAGGACGTGCTGACAGCTGCGCCGTGGGACGAGAAACCGACGTCGGGCGTCAACATTGCCTTCAGCTATGCCGGCCTGCGGGCGCTGGCGCTGCCCGACGCATCGCTGGCCGGCTTCCCCGAGGAGTTCCGCCAGGGGATGGCGGCGCGCGCAAACCTGCTCGGCGACTACGGCGACAGCGCGCCGGACAACTGGGAGGGCGGCCTCGGCACACCCGACGTGCACGTACTGGTGATGATCTCCGCGATGCACGACGAGGCGCTGCAGGCGCACGACGCGCGGCTACGCGCCAGCATCGAGCGCAGCGGCGGCCTGCGGGTCGTTTACGAGGATGTCGGCACCGCGCTGCCCGGCGGCGTCGAGCACTTCGGCTACGCCGACGGGTTCGCGCAGCCGTCGATCGAGGGCAGTGGCGTCGCGCCGTCGCCGGGTGGGGGAGCCCCGTCGGGCAACGGCGAGTGGCGGCCGATCCGCGCCGGCGAATTCATCCTCGGATATCCCGACGAGGAGGGCGTGCTCCCGACCGCTCCGCCGCCGGTCGAGCTCAGCATCAACGGGTCGTTTCTGGTCTACCGCAAGCTCTACCAGGACGTCGCCAGCTTCCGCCGACGGCTCGCGGAGTCCGCGGCCATCTATCCGGGCGGCGAGGAGCTGCTCGCCGCGAAGATCGTCGGGCGCTGGCGAGACGGCACGCCGGTCGCCCTGTCGCCGGCCGCGTCCGATGCCGCGCTCGTCGCCGACGACCAGCGCAACAACGCGTTTGATTACGGCAACGACGGCGACGGCCGGCGCTGCCCGATCGGCGCGCACGTGCGCCGCACCAACCCGCGCCTGAGCCTTCCGTTCGACGGCAAACTCGTCAACCGCCACCGGATCGTCCGCCGCGGCATCCCGTACGGGTCGCCGCTCGCAGCGGGGGCGCCAGACGACGGTCAGGACCGCGGCGTGATCTTCACCTGCTTGCAGGCGAGCATCGTCCGGCAGTTCGAATTCATCCAGTCGCAGTGGCTGAATGCCGGCAACACGTTCGGGCTCGGCGACGACCAGGACGTGATGCTCGGGCCGCAGGATGCGGCGCCTCCGAACAAGATGACCGTTCCCGGCAGCCCGCCGTTCTTTCTTGGGCCGCTGTCGCGTGTGGTCACGGTCAAGGGCGGCGAGTACTTCTTCGTCCCGGGGATCAAC
Source organism: Solirubrobacteraceae bacterium (assembly GCA_036490775.1). Taxonomy (GTDB): domain Bacteria; phylum Actinomycetota; class Thermoleophilia; order Solirubrobacterales; family Solirubrobacteraceae; genus Palsa-465. The sequence goes on from DASXDD010000037.1 coordinate 1,620, forward strand.
GGCCTGAGGTTCCTCGCCGCAGCCGCGGGCGGTGGCGCCGCTTGAAGGGTCAGTTGAGCCGGGAGTGAAGGCTTCGCAACTCGAGTTCGAGCGTCTCGCGCAGCCCCTCGGGGGCGGGGAGCTCTAGCCGCATCGAGGCGGCGCGAATCGCCGACGTCAGGTCGCCGCGACGATCAAACGAGGCGAGGAGGTTGTTGAGCATCCGCGTCGCGATCTGGTGAGGGCTCCATGCGTGCGCCCCGTCCGACGACACGTCCGCTCCCAGCGGACCGCCACCGGCGAACGGGTCGAGCAGCAGCGGCGGGTCGGCGCCGAAGTGGCCGACAACGAAGTGACCCGGTAGGCCGACACCGGCGAGCGCGATCTCGGCGCGGCGCGCGACCTCGACGTACACGACCGACACCAGGATCGGCAGACCGCGCCGCCTGCTGAGCACGAGGTCGAGCATCGAGTTCTGCGGATCGTCGTAGTGCTCGCGGTCACCTTCGAACCCATGCACGCCGCCCAGCAGCTCGCCGCAAGCGCGCGCCTGAGCCTCCGGCTCCGCGCTCTGGATTCCGGGCACGCGGGCGAGCTCGTCGCCGAGCGCGTTGAGCGTCGCGATCGCGCCGTCGGCGTCGACCGGTCGAAACTCGGCCGCGAGCGCCAGCGCGAGCACGTCGAGCGTCGCGCCGGGGTCGGCGGCGAGCGCGGAGAATGCCGGCTGCTCAGCCGTCGTCGATCACCTTCACGAGCCGGCGCGGGCGCTCGGTGAAGCCGCAGGCGAGGTACAGGCCGAGCGCGTCGGGACCCGCCGCGCGCGCAAGGATCGCCTCGATCAGCGGCCCCTTGGCCCGCGCGTAGTGGTTGATGTCGCTCCACTCGCGTTGGGCGAGCGACCGCTTCAGGCGCTCGTACTCGTCACGGTCGGCGGGCGACTCGCGCAGCCGGTCGCGAAATGCGAGGTAGCGAGCGATCTCCGGGTCGTCGTCGTTCCACACATGCATCTGGACGTCGCGCTGCGCCCGCTCGATCCGCTCGCGCTCGAGCGCGAAACGCTGCGGCCAGCGCGGGTCATAGTCGGCGATCACGACCTCGCGCTGCTCGCGGCCGCCGATCAGCACCGTGTCGAGATGGGCCTCGAGCTCGTCGCGTTGCACCCGCCCGAGTTTGGCAACCGCGCAACCGGCGCGTTAGGGTCGCCCGACGAGACCGCCCGGGGCGGAGGCGCTATGGGGCTCCGTCGAGCGTCCTGAGCGCGCGTCCCGGCAGCGGGACCGAGCCCGAACTGCTCCAGCAGGTCGCGGCCGACTGATCAGGCGCTAGCTCGGGGCGCCCGGGATCTCCGAACCTCGGGGTGGGATGTAAAACGACGGAATAGTCGTCGTTTTACATCCAGCCTCGCTCATCGCCGGCTCTTCGCGTCCTCCTACGTTGCTCCGACGCTCGACCCGCATCGTGTGGGGCAGTCGAGCAAAGGAGGTGAACCCCAGAGGCCCCTCGCGAAGCATCAGGCGACGCGGGGGAGTCGCGGAGATCCTCCAGCGGACGGCTCCAACAACAGCCCGAACATGCAGGGCTTCATATCAACGCACGGCCCGGTCGTCGCCCACGGCCGGGCCGCTCGCGTGCGCTTCCGGCCGACGCTAGAACTGGATGACGCTGCGGATCCCGTCCTGGCGTTCCATCAGCTCAAAGCCCTCGTTGACATTGTCGAGCGTGATCCGGTGCGAGATCAGCGCGTCGACGTCGAGCTTGCCGTCCAGGTAGAGCTGCACGAACTGCGGGACCTGGTCGCGTCCCTTGACGCCGCCGAACGACGTGCCGCAGACGCGGCGTCCGGTGATCAGAAAGCGCGGGATCACCTCGAGCGCCTCGCCCTTGCCGGCGACGCCCGCGACCGTGCACAGCCCCCAGCCCATCCGCGCTGATTCGACCGCCTGTCGCATCACCGCGACGAGGCCGGTCGCCTCGAACGTGTAGTCGGCGCCGAAGCCGCGGGTTTCCTCGAGCACCTGGGCGACCGTGTCGGGCCCGCCGATCCAGACGTCGGTCGCGCCCTGGCCGCGGGCGAGCTCGAGCCGGTCGGACGACATGTCGACGCAGATGATCCGCTCGGCGCCCTGCAGCCGGCAGCCGGCGACCGCGCCGAGACCGACGAGCCCGGCGCCGAACACGACGCATGTCGACCCGGCCTCCACCTTGGCTGTGTTGATTGCGGCTCCGAGCCCGGTCGACAGGCCGCACGCGAACGGCGCCGCCCGGTCGGGCTGCGCCTCGGCGGAGATCTTCGCGAGTGCGATCTCCGGCATCACCGTGTACTCGGCGAACGTGCTCGTACCCATGAAGTGGCGGATCTGCTCGCCGTCGCGCGACAGTCGCGTGGTTCCGTCCGGGAGGTGGCCGAGGTTCTGCTGCTCGCGGATCGCCAGACACAGGTTCGTCTTCGGGCTGCGGCAGTGCTCGCACTCACGGCACTGCGGCGAGAACAGCGTGACGACGCGATCGCCCGCGGCGACGCCCGTCACCCCCTCGCCGAGCCGCTCGACGATTCCGCAGCCCTCGTGGCCGAGGACGGCAGGCGCGTAGCCCGACGGATCGGCACCCGACGCGGTGTACATGTCGGTGTGGCAGACCCCACATGCCTCAAGCCGGACGAGCACCTCGCCTGCGCGCGGCTCGGCGAGCTCGACTTCGGTCACGTTGAGCGGCTTGCCGAACTCCTCGAGCACCGCGGCGCGGATCTTCACAACGAGCGTCTCCTCTACATCGATTGGGTGATTGGAGGAACCCTAGCCACCGGTCGGAGCCAGTAGGATCGCGGGGCGCGCGGGCGCGCGCATGGTTGGGCTAAACGATGAACCCGTGAGGGCCGGAGGTTCGGTTTTGACATCGACCAGGAGCAATCTCGAAGACGTGCGCGTCGGCGAGCGCGAGCACTGGCTAGACGGTCCGCCGCACGAGCTGTTTGCGGAGCTGCGCGGGCAGTGCCCGGTGCATTGGACGTCCGGCGTAACTGAGTACCCGAATGAGGCCGGCTTCTGGTCGGTCACCCGCGCCGACGACATCCACACCGTAAGCCGCGACTTCAAGACCTACTCGTCTGAGCTCGGTGGCGTCACGGCGGTGACCGAGGGCTTCCCGATCGAGCTCCTGCGCGCGATGTTCATCGGGATGGACCCGCCGAAGCACGATCGCTTGAAGATGCTGTTCCAGGCGGGCTTCACGCCCAAGCGGACGGCGGCGCACGAGCCGGCGATCCGCAAGATCGTGATCGATGTGCTGGACCGGCTGGAGGGGCGCGACACCTGCGATCTCGTGGCCGACGTCGCGCAGCCGGTCGTGTCACGCGTGATCGGAAGCTTCATGGGGATTCCTCCCGAGGACGACGCTGCCTGGGCGACGCTGATGAATTCCGCGCTGGGCGCCTGGGATCCTGACCTCAACCCGGGCGGCGTCGAGAGCGTGGCGAACAACGACATCCCGCAGATCTTCGAGCGCTGTCGGAAGATGATCGCCGAGCGCCGCGAGAACCCCACCGACGACCTGACGAGTGTGCTCGTGCACGCCGAGATCGACGGCCAGAGCCTCGAGGAGCATGAGATCGTGATGGGCTTCTTCCTGCTCGTCGCGGCCGGCAACGACAGCACCAAGGCGACGTACTGCAACGGCATGCTGGCGTTGATGCAGAACCCCGAGCAGCGTCAGATCCTGCTCGATGATCCGTCGCTGGTTCCCAGCGCGGTCGAGGAGTCGCTGCGGATGTTCCCGGCGTTCGCCCACTTTCGCCGCACCGCGACGTGCGACACCGAGCTCGCCGGCCAGCCGATCCGCGAGGGCGAAAAGGTCGTCATGTGGTACGCGTCCTCCAACCGCGACGAGTCGCGCTACGAGGACCCAGACACATTCGACGTGCGCCGCAACCCCGAGCATCAGGCGTTCGGCGCCGGCGGCCGGCACTTCTGTCTCGGCACCGCGCTTGCGCGGCTCGAGCTCAATGTGATGCTCGAGGAGACGCTCAAGCGCTTCCCGAAGATGGAGCTGGCCGGGCGCCCGACGATGGCCGAGTCGGCGTTCATCAACCAGCACAAGAAGCTGCCGGTCCGGTTGACGCCGGCGTAGGACGCGCGTCTCGCCGGATCGGCGTGCGCGACCGCTGAACGCGGGTACTTGAGTGCGCAATACTTGGTAGCACGCACGATTGTTCTGTACAATCGTCGTTGTGCAACCGATCTTGGACAAGACCACGGTCCCGGTGTCGGTGAAGTCGCCGCCCAACGACGGCGAGCACAACAGCAGCGCCGAGGGAGACGCGCACCGCCTGCGCAACGGCGTGATCTGGACCGTCGCGCTCGGGCTGATGTTCCTCGCGATTGGGCTCGCGGTGCCCGATCTGCGCCACGTGCTCGACCGGGTCTCCGAGGCCCACCCGGGCTGGCTGATCCTCGCGGTCGCGCTCGAGGTCGGCTCGTGCCTCGGTTACGTCGCGGTCGTGCGACTGGTCCTCCACCGGGGGCCGGCGCGCGAGGTGCGGCGGCTGGCATGGGCCGAGCAGGCGTTCGGCGCAGTCGTGCCCGTCGGCGGTGCCGGCGGCCTCGCGGTCGGCGCCTGGGCGATGCGCGCGTGGGGACTCCCGTGGTCGCGGATCGTCAACCGTTCCGCCGTGATCTTCCTTCTGACCAGCGCGGTCAACGCGGCCGTGCTCGCGCTCGCGGGCCTCGGCGTGTGGGCGGGGATCGGCACCGACCACGCGGGCCTGATGTACGGGCTCGTTCCAGCCACAGCGACGCTAGTCGCGCTCGGTGCGTTCTGGATCACACGCTTTCTGACGAAGTACGTCGGCCCTGAGCCCGGCGCCTTCGGTTCGCTGGTCCAGCGGGTCGCTTCGTGGGTGCGCGACACCGAGCAGGTGGCGTTCCACGGCGGCTGGCGTGCGTTCGGCTCGATCTCCTACCTGATCTTCGATATCGCGGTGCTGTGGGCATGCCTGCGCTCGGTTGGCGTGACCGCGCCGCTGTTCGCGCTCGTCGTCGGCTACCAGATCGGCTACCTCGCCAACCTGATCCCGATCCCGGGCGGGATCGGCGTGCTCGAGGGCGGGTTGCTCGGCGCGCTGGTGCTCTACGGGTTGCCGGCGGCGCCGACCGCGGCCGCCGTCGTGCTCTACCACGCGATCGCGCTGTGGGTGCCGACGCTCGGGGGGACGCTCAGCTTCATCCGCCTGCGCAAGTCCGTCGCCGTCGTGCCCGAGGCGATCCGTCTGGCCGTCGCCAACGAGCGCGCGAGCGCAGGGCCTGAACACGCGCGCGAGCTCGCGGCGTAGCGACTCGCTCAGAGCACCCCGGCGAGCACCAGCGTTCCAATCACGATCAGCACGAGCGCCGTGAACACGTTGCCCCAGCGGTCAAGCCAGGCGCCGCCCAGCTGGTAGCCGCCGACCGTCGCGGCCACGGTCAGTGTGACGAACGTCGCGATCGTGACCGTGGCGAACACGACCAGCGAGCCGACCGCTGTCGCGACGCCCGCCGTGGTTGCCGCGAGGAACACCGGAAGGATCGTCAGGTCCGGTGAGGCGGCTGCTCCGAATGGGATGACGACCGCGAGCAGCGAGCGGCGGTGGTGTTCGTGGTCATGCGAGTGTGAGTGCCCGTGCTCGTGCTCGTGCTCGTTCTCTGGTGAGTGCTCGTGCGAGTGCCCGTGCCCCGTCAGCTCTAGCACGAGGAAGCCGACACCGGTCGCGATCAGCAGCAGGCCGACGATCGTGTCCTGCGCGCTCTGGACCTTGTCGCGCAGTTCGAGGCCGATGATCACGATCACGGCTCCGAGGGCGAGCGACACGACCACGTGAGCGAGCCCGGCGACGGCCGACAGCCGCGCGACCTTCGACACCGGGTAGTGCTGGGTGCGACCGACGACAGCGAGCGGAACCCAGTGGTCCGGGAGGATCGCGTGACCGAAGCCGACACCCGCCGCGGCAGCGATCAGTGCGGTGCCGTCGGTCACCGCGCAAAGCCTAGCCCGAGGACCGCACCGGACATTGCAGGCCGGCATCCGTGGTTACGCACCGATTTTCGGGGTAGCTGGCAGAAATGACTTTCAGGCTATTTGGGGCAAGCCGGGGGCAGACCAAGCCCAAGCCGGCTCCGCCGGACCCGGGCAAGCGGATCGAAGCGCAGCGGCCGGTACGCGTGTACTCGTTGCTGCTGCCGCCGACACTCCCGCGCGACCGTCGCTAAACGCCAGAGCTCTAGAGCTCGACGCCGAAGCGGCGCTTCAGGCCCTCGCGGCCGTCCTCGGTGACGTTGACCGCGCGCCCTTGCCGTGCCCGGCTGACCCACCCGAGGTCGAACATCTGCTGTGCGACGGCGGCCCCGAGCGCGCCTGCGAGATGGTGGCGCTGCTCGCTCCAGTCGACGCAGTAGCGCACGAGTGGCCGGCGCCGGGGCAGCGACTCGAAGTCGATCCCGAACTCGCGTAGCTCGTCCACACCGCTCGGCGTAAGGCGGTAGTCGAGGTCGAACCCAGGTGACGACAGCCGATCCGCGTTCGCGGCGTTCACGTCGAACACGCCGTCGCCGCCGGTCAACAGCTCCCGGTCGAGCATCGAGGTCATCAGTTTGGTTCCGAGCACGCCCGCGAGATGGTCGTAGCAAGTGCGCGCGTATCTGACCGCCTGCGCGTTCGTGCCCTGTCGCAGCGAGCGCACCGGCGCTGGCGGCGACAGCCGCGCAAGCGCTTCGAGCAACTCGGCGACCTCCGGCGCGGCGAGCCGGAAGTAGCGGTGGCGACCGTGCCGTTCGACCGACAGCAGCCCGCCCTTGACTAGCTTTCCGAGGTGCGCGCTCGCGGTCGACGCGGCGACGCCGGCCTCGTTCGCCAGCACCGTGGCGGGCAGCGCGCGCCCGTCGCCGAGCGCGAGCAGCACACGCGCGCGGGCTGGATCGGCGACGAGAGCCCCGACACGGGCGATGTCTGCGTCACCGTGCATACCTACACGGTAGCGTCGCGATTATTCGCTCCCGGACGAAGTGTCCTCAGACGTGGCGCGACGGAATCCGATCGAGCATCCACGCGGTGAAGGCGTCGGCGGGCAGTGGGCGACTGATGAAGTAGCCCTGGATCAGGTCGCAGCCGAGCGACGCGAGCCGCTCGAGCGTGCCCTCGTCCTCGACGCCCTCGGCGATCACCTTCATCCCGAGGTCGTGCCCGAGGTGGATCGTCGAGCGGACGATGATCAGGTCGCTCTCGTCGTGCATCATCGGCGAAACGAACGAACGGTCGATCTTCAGCTCGTCGACGGGCAGGCGCTTGAGCATCGACAGCGACGAGTAGCCGGTGCCGAAGTCATCGATCGAGACGTGCACGCCGAGCGAGGACAGCGCCATCACGGTCTCAAGCGAGCGATCGGGGTCGGCCATGATCATGCTTTCGGTGATCTCGACCCGCAGGGCGGCGGCGGGGAGCTCGTAGCGCGCGAGCAGCTGCTCGATCTGACCCGGGAGCTCGCCGTCGAGCAGGTTGCGGACCGAGAGGTTGACCGCGACCGTCAGTTCGTGGCCGTCGCGTCGCCAGCTCGCGCACTGGGCGATCGCACCCTCGAGCACGATCTGCGTCAGCGGCCCGATCAACCCGGTCTGCTCGGCGATTGGGATGAACGCGTTCGGCGGGACCATCCCAAGCTCGGGATGCTGCCAGCGCGTCAGCGCCTCCGCTCCGAGTGCCAGGCGCGTGTGCGAGTCGACGATCGGCTGGTAGTGGATCACGATCTCGTCGCTCTCGAGCGCTCGGTGAAAGTCGGTGAGCACGGTCAGGCGCTGCATCGAGTGGCGGTCGAGCTCAGGGGCGTAGAGCTTGTGACCGGCGCGCGCCTCCTTGGCCGCATACATCGCGACGTCGGCCCCGCGCAGCAGCGCGTTGGCGTCCGCACCATCGTGCGGGAAGCGCGAGATGCCGACGCTGGCGCCGACCTGGAGCGTCATCTGCTCGACCGCAAACGGCCGCTGGACCGACGCGATCAGCTCGATCGCGAGCTCGTCGAGGCGCTGCGGATCGTCGGTCCGCTCTCCTCCGAGCACCGCAAACTCGTCGCCTCCGAGACGCGCGACGAGCCCGTCGGCGCCGACGACCGACGCCAGCCGCGGGCCGAGCTCGCGCAGCAGCTGGTCTCCGTAGTGGTGGCCGAGCGTGTCGTTGATCTCCTTGAAGTGGTCGAGGTCGATCAGCATCACCGCAAACACGCCCCCGTTTTCCTCACTGGCGGAGATCTCGCGTTCGAGCCGGGCGCGGAACTGCTCGCGGTTGGCGACTCCCGTCAGCTCGTCGATCATCGCGATCAGCGCGAGCCGGCTGCCGCGGCGCTTGGAGGTCAGCAGCTCGCCGGCCAGGTACTGGAAGATCACGATCATCACGCCGGCGATCGCGAGCCCGATCGTGCCGGTGCGCACGACGACGTAGACCGACAGCATCGTCAACAGTCCCGAGAACAGCTGCGCCGAGAGCATCGGCAGCAGGGCCTCGCGCGCCTTGCCGAGCAGCGAGGAACGATCGAGAAAGCTCTGGTAGCTCGCGCTCCACAGGAACTTCAGCGCCGTCGAGATCAGGAACGCGACGAACACGAGCAGGTAGTACGCAAGCTGGCGCTGGTGGATGTGGCCGGCGTGGACCGCGAGCTGGAGAAACGCGCCCGTGAGCAGCAGCTGCCATGCGTAGCCGGCGACGTTGTTGCGAAGGTAGTGGCCCGGGTAACGCGGGCGGGAGATCGCCCACCGTGCGACCACGGTCGCCATCCCGATCAGCGCCGCCGGACCGCCGCCGAACATCACGACGGCGAGCATCAGTCCGGGCGCCGCCCCGGAGACCTTCAGCCGGGTCGGGCCGGTGTCGTCGGTCGACAGCTCGCTGACGATCGTCAGCGCCGCGACGAGCAGGTACGCCCCGGCGCTCCAGCGCATCGCGTGCGCGGTCGCCACGATCACGACCGCAGCGCTGATCAGCGCAACTGCGTGCGCAATCGCGACGCCGCGGCCAGGTCGCCGCGGCGCTGCTTGGAGCGAGGTGGCCGTACCAAGAGCCATCCCCCGCGTGATCGGCGTGCCAGCCGGGGACTTGACTTGCGCCCAGATCCTCTGGACGCCCGCCGACGGCGACCGAAGCTAGTCGCCGGCCTTCGGCGCCTGCTGCTCGCCTTTGCCGCGCACCATCGGGCCGTCGTAGGCGCCCGGCTTCGGGCGTTCCTCACCGCCCGGGAATGCGAGCCGCGCGATCGTGCGCTGCACCATTCCGAGCTGCTGGTGGAAGGGGCCGGAGTTGTACGGGAGCCCGTAGCGGACGCAGATCTCGCGGACCTTCGGAGCGATCTCGCCGTAGCGGGTGCTCGGCATGTCCGGGTAGAGGTGATGCTCGACCTGGTAGCCGAGGTTGCCGCTGAGCACGTGGAAAACCGGACCGCCGTCGATGTTCGCGGCACCCGACAGCTGGCGCACGTACCAGCCGCCGCGGGTCTCGTTGTCGGTCTCCTCCTGGGTGAAGGTGTACGTCTGGTCGGGGAAGTGACCGCAGAAGATGATCGCGTAGGACCACACGTTGCGGAGCAGGTTCGCGAGCACGTTGGCCTGCAGAGTGCGGACGAACGGCTCGCGGAACGAGCGGCGCGCGACGAGCTGCTTGACGACGTCCACGGCGCCGCCGCCGGGCCGCCGGCGGACCTTGCCGACGGTGCGCTTGACCTGCTGGGTCGGCCCCGATTCAGACCGCGCCTTGTAGCTGATCAGCGCCGCGTCGATCGCTGTCATCACGATCCCGCTGATCAGCGGCCAGGCGATGTAGTCCTTGACGATCTGGGTCCGCGCCTTGCCGGCGATGCCCTTCAGGTCTTTGCGGACCTCCTCCATGCTCTTGTCGCCCTTGCGGATCGCCTCGAGGTCGAGGTCGTGCACGGCGACGCCCCACTCGAACAGGAGCGCCAAGAAGATGTTGTAGATCGGCTGGGCGAGGTAGACCGGGTGCCACGGCTGCTGTGGGTCGATCCGCATGATCTCGTAGCCGAGGTCACGGTCCTTGCCGAGGATGTTCGTGTAGGTGTGGTGGATGAAGTTGTGGGAGTGGCGCCACGCCTCGGCGGTCGAGGCCGTGTCCCAGTCCCAGGCCCGGGAGTTGATCACCGGGTCGTTCATCCAGTCCCACTGGCCGTGCAGGACGTTATGCCCGATCTCCATGTTCTCGAGGATCTTGGCCAGCCCGAGCGTCGATGCCCCGACCACCCACGGGATCCGCCAGCGCGATGCGAACAGCTCCGCGCGGCCGAGCAGCGCCAAGCGCCGCTGGAGGGCGATGATCGAGCGGATGTAGCGGGCGTCGCGGTCGCCGAGATCGGCTTTGACCTGCTCGTGCAGCTCGTCGAATTCGCGGCCGATCTCCTCGATCTGCTCCGGCGTGAGCCGGTGCAGCGGGTTATCCGGCGTCTCGACTGGGCCTCTCCCGTTTGACTGGTGGCCATCCTGACTGACGGTCGCCATATGCGTTCTCCTGAATCGTTTCGCTTACAGGTCGATTTCGATTGGTCCCTCGGGGGCGCTGATGCACGTACGGATCACTTCTCCCTCCTGGCCGTACACCTTCCCGTTACGCAGGTCCCGAACACGGCCGGATCGCAACTCCCCGACGCAGGTGTGGCAGATCCCCTCGCGACATCCGTAGGGGAGGTCGAGGCCGGCCTCCTCGCCGGCGACGAGGATCGGGGCGCTCCCGTCGGACTCCGCTTCGCGGTCTGACTTGCAGAATTTGATCGTGCCGCCCTCGCCCTCACCGGCGTCGCCGAGCCCGAGCTTGGGCTGGAAGCGCTCCATGTGCAGGCGGTTGCAGTCGCCGTTGGCGTCCCAGTGCTCGCTGAAGTCGTCGAGCATGTCGCTCGGTCCGGAGATGTAGGCCTCGCGCTCGCGCCAGTCCGAGCAAAGCTGCTCGAGGTCGGGCGGCCCCATCCGCCCGTCGTCGCCGGTCAGCTGCTCGTGGAGTTGGAAGCCCTCGTGGCGGCGCGCGAGCGAACGCAGCTCCTCGCCGAAGATCACCTCGTCGGTGGTACGCGCCGAATGCAGCATCACGACGTCGCCGATCTCGCGGGCGCGGTCGAGGTGGCGCAGCATGCACATGATCGGCGTGATCCCGCTGCCGGCGGTGACGAACAGCAGCCGCTGCGGCGGGGTCGCGGGGAGCACGAAGTCGCCCTCGACGCCGCCGAGCGAGACGATCGTGCCAGGCTTCGCGTGGCGCACGAGGAAGGGGGACACCGCACCTTCGTCGACATGCTTGACGGTGACGCTGATCAGGCCGTCGGGGTGCAGCGGATCGGACGTCAGCGAGTACGCCCGCCAGTGGCGCACGCCGTCGATGTCGACACCAATCCGGAGGTACTGACCGGGCTGGTGGCCGGGCCAGCGATAGCCGGGCTTGATCAGGATCGTCGCGGAGTCAGGTGTCTCGCGCTTGACGCGCTTGACGCGCCCGCGCAGCTCGCGCGTCGACCAGAGCGGGTTGATCAGCTCGAGGTAATCGTCGGGCAGCAGCGGCGAGCTCAGCGAGCCGAGCGCGTTCAGCACTCGTCGCTGAATCGGGTGAACCTTTGGTGGGGCGCCTCGCTCTGGCATCTACTCAAGGGTAATATACAATCCAGTAAGTTTCGAAACCTAACTTTGACGACGACAGCCGCCACCTCATCCAGCGAGCGCTCCCGGCCCCGGAAGGCCGGCACTCGCGGCATGCCACGGCGCGAACGCGAGCAAGCGATCCTAGACGCCGCGGGCCAGGTTTTCGCCAGCGGTTACCACGGCGCCGCGATGGACGAGATCGCGCGACTCGCCGATGTCTCAAAGCCGATGCTGTACGCCTATTTCGGCTCCAAGGAGGGCCTCTACATGGCGTATGTGGATCGCACCGGCCGCGAGCTGCTCGATCGCCTCGTGGGCGCTGGCGGCGGCGAGCGCTCGCCGACCGAGCTGCTGCGCTCACGGATCCTCGAGTTCCTCGCGTTCGTGGCCGAGCACCGTAACGGCTGGCGCGTGCTGTTTGGCGAGCTCAACTCGAGTCGGCCGGTCGCCGAGCAGGTCGCGCAGCTCCGAAGCCAGATCGCCGAGTGGATCACGGCGATGCTCGAGCCCAGCGGCGACGCGGAATACGCATTGCCGCCCGCCGCCGTCGACGCGATCGCGCATGCGATCGTCGGCGCCGGGGAATCGCTCGCCAACTGGTGGCTGGAGAACCCCGAGGTAGGGCGCGAGCAGGTCGCCGAGTGGTACGTCGGAGTGGTGCTTGGGGCCGCCGCGGCCGCCACGCGCGGCGCGGACGCGGCGGGCCGAATACGGCCGTGAGGCATCATGGTCGTGGATGAGTTCGTTTCGGGAATCGCACGGGCTGCGCGCCGCTAGCGGCGCCGCCGGCTCCGGGCGCGGCGGTCCGCGTCGCGGAGACCCGCCGCCGCTGATGGATCCGGCGCGCGAGCGCGACCGCCATCGGATCGTCGCTCTGTTCTCGCCCTACCGGATGCGTCTGGCGGCGGTGCTGGCCCTGATCGTGTTCTCGGCTGGGCTCAGCATGATCTCGCCGTTCCTGCTGCGTTCGATCTTCGACAACGCGCTGCCGAATAAGGACGGCCCGCTGCTGACCAAGCTGGCGCTGGGGATGATCGCGATCTCGGTCGCGACCAGCGCAATCGGCGTGTGGCAGACGTACATCTCCAACGTCGTCGGCCAGCGCGTGATGCACGACCTGCGTACGGCCGTGTACCGGCACCTGCAGCGGATGTCGCTCGCGTTCTTCACGCGAACGCGCACCGGCGAGGTCCAGTCGCGGATCGCAAACGACATCGGCGGGATCGACAGCGTCGTGACCACGACCGCGACGTCGATCGCGCAGAACGCAACGACCGTGATCGCTTCGATCGTCGCGATGGTGATCCTCGATTGGCGGCTGGCCGCGATCTCGCTGATCTTCGTGCCCGCGTTCGTGCTGCTGACCCGACGCGTCGGCCAGGTCCGCCGGCGGATCACGACCGAGCGCCAGAAGCGGCTCGCCGACCTGTCGGCGCTCGTGTCGGAGTCGCTGTCGGTGTCGGGGATCATGCTCGGCAAGACGATGGGCCGCGGCCGCGACCTCGCCGACCGATTCACCGGGGAGTCGCACGAGATCGCGGACATCGAGGTCCGATCGCGGATGGCGGGGCGCTGGATGATGTCGACGATCCAGATGGTGTTCGCGATCCAGCCGGTGCTGATCTACTGGATCGCGGGACAGAGCGCAATCCACGGCGGCCATGCGATCTCGATCGGGACGGTGATCGCGTTCGCGCAGCTGCAGACGCGGCTGCTGTTCCCGATCCAGAGCCTGCTCTCGACCGGCGCCGACGTCGAGGCGTCGCTGGCGCTGTTTGACCGCATCTTCGAGTACCTCGACCTGCCCGTCGACATCGTCGAGAAGTCCGATCCGGTCGAGCTCCGGCCAAAGGAGGTCCTCGGCGAGGTCCGCTTCGACGGCGTCTCATTCGGTTACGGGGCCGGCGACGACGGGCCGTGGACGCTCGAGGACATCGACGTGGTCGTGCCGGCCGGTACGCGGACCGCGATCGTCGGCGAGACCGGCGCCGGGAAGACGACGCTCGGCTACCTCGTCGCGCGCCTCTACGAGCCCCAGCAGGGTCGGGTCACGATCGACGGCGTCGATGTGCGCGACGCGAGCCTCGAGTCGCTGGCTGCGACGGTCGGCGTCGTCGCCCAGGAGACGTATCTGTTCCACGCGAGCGTGCGCGAGAACCTGCGGTTCGCGCGACCCGACGCGACCGACGATGAGGTCGAGGACGCCGTGCGAACCGCTCGGATCTCCGATCTGATCGCGTCTTTGCCCGACGGCTTCGACACGGTCGTCGGTGAGCGCGGCTATCGGTTCTCAGGCGGTGAGAAGCAGCGCATGGCGATCGCTCGCACGATCCTGCGAAACCCGCCGGTGCTCGTGCTCGATGAGGCGACCAGCTCGCTCGACACGCAGACCGAGGCCGCGCTTCAGGGCGAGCTCGAGCGCCTCGCCCAGGGGCGCACGACGATCACCATTGCCCATCGCCTCTCGACCGTTCGCGACGCCGACCAAATAGTGGTCCTCGACCACGGGCGGATTGCAGAGCGCGGCACTCACGATGAGCTGCTCGAACGCAACGGTCTTTACGCCGCGCTGGTCGCGCGCGACGTGACCGAGGGAGCGGTCGAGGGCTGACGCACCGGCGACGGGGGGTCATTGCACCTCGACGTACTGCATCACGACCGGTCCGATCCGGATCACGTCGCCGTTCTGGATGTTGGTCGCGACCACGCGGCTGCCGTTGACATAGGTGCCGCCGGTGCTGCGGTTGTCGAGCACCCGCACGAACCGGCCGTGACGGACGATGATCGCGTGCGTGCGCGATACCTGCTGGTGATCGAATCGTAGGTCGGACGTGAGCCCCCGCCCGAGGTGCGTGATGTTCAAGTCGAGCTTGATCAGCCGGGTGTCGTCGCCGTTCTGGAAGGCGAGATAGCGGCCGCTCGACGCGAGCCGCGGGACGACTGCACGGCCGCGGGAGCGGTGATCGAGGAGTGGCAGCGAGTTGAGGATCGCCTCGTCTGACCCTGCCTCGATCGGAACGGTGGGCTGCTCGTGCGCCGGGAGCTTCGCCGTCCGGTCGAGATGTTGAGGTGGCGCTGTGGTGGTCATGACCAGTAGTTGACCATCCGAGCGAGAGTGTGACCTGAAGCGGGTCTAAGAGGTCTCGAAGATCGCGTAGGCTCGCGTCATGCCCACGCCCACACTCAAGCTCGTCGGAGGACCGACCGCGCTGATCACATACGGTGGCCTGCGCCTGCTCACCGATCCGACGTTCGACCCGCCCGGGGAGTACCCGCGGCCTGGCACCGAGATCGTGCTGCGCAAGCTTGCCGGGCCCGCGGTCGAGCTCGAGTCGCTGCTGCCCGTCGACGCGGTGCTGCTGTCACACGATCACCACTCCGACAACCTCGACAGCTCGGGCAGAGAGATGCTTGCCCGCGTGGGCACCGTGCTGACCACCGGCGCGGGTGCGCAGCGACTCGGCGCCAATGCGATCGGGATGGAGCCCGGCGACACCTACGTGCTCGAACCGCGCGAGAGCGGCGGCGCCGTGACCGTCACCGCCGTGCGTGCCGATCACGGCCCGCCCGAGGTCGCCTCGAAGAACGGTCCGGTGATCGGCTTTGTGCTTCGCGGTGAGGGACTGCCGGCGATCTACGTCAGCGGCGACAACGCCTCGGTCGACGTCGTACGCGAGATCGTCGCCGAGCACGGCCCGTTCGACAGCGTCGTGCTGTTCATCGGCGGCGCCTGCGTGCCCGAGGCTTGGGGCGATGCGAAGCTGACGCTGACCGCGCAGGCGGCCGTAGAAGCGGCGCGCGAGTTCGGCGACGCGTCGATCGCGCCGATCCACCAGGACGGGTGGGGGCACTTCAGCTCGAGCGCCGCGGACGTGCAGCGCGCGTTCACCGATGCGGGGCTGTCGGATCGGCTGCTGCCGCTGTCCCCGGGTCAGCAGATCGCGCTCAGCTAGCTGGTTCCTCGGCCGCTTCGAACCAGCCGCGCCGCTTGAGAAGAACGCGAGCGCGACGAGCGAGACGATCAGGCTGCCGACGCCCCAGATCAAGAACACGGCCAGCGATGCGTCGTGATCGGTGCGTCGGTCGCAGTAGTGGGCGCAATCGACGATCACGGCTTCCTCCTCCCAGTCGTGCTGCGGCTGTGTCGGAGGCGATTCTCGCGCGCGCGAGGTGCGCTATGCGTCAGATTCTGTGACGCTCAGCCGGCGGCTGGCTCGGGCACCGTTTCGTGCGAGGCCGTGTCGGACGGCACGAACCGCGGCTCGCTGCCCTCGACGTTGACGCGCGGCAGGATCCGGTCGAGGAAGCGCGGGAGCTTCCAGTTGAGATCGCCGAGCATCAGCATCACCGCTGGGACCAGCACCGAGCGCACGATCACTGCATCCAGCAGCACCGCGCCGCCGAGGCCGATCCCGAACAGCTTGATGATCCGCTCGCCGCCGAGCACGAACGCCCCGAACACGAGCACCATGATCGCGGCGGCCGCGGTGATCGTCTGGCCCGTTGCGGCGAGCCCGTGCGTGACCGCCTCACGGTTGTCGCGGCGACGGTGCCACTCCTCGTAGATCCGGCTGACGAGGAACACCTCATAGTCCATCGACAGGCCGAACAGGATCGGGAACATCAGCACCGGCAGGAACGCCTCGATCGGCCCCGTCTTGTCGATCCCGATCAGCGACGCGCCCCAGCCGTTCTGGAAGATCGCGGTGACCACGCCGAACGCCGCGCCCGCCGACAGCAGGTTCATGATCGCCGCCGTGAGCGGGATCGCGATGCTGCGGAACACGACCATCAGCAGCAGGAAGCTGAGCAGCACGACGATGCCGATGAACAGCGGCAGCTTGCCTGACAGGACGTGGCTGAAGTCGTCGAAGATCGCCGTCTGGCCGCCGACGAGGACGTTCAGGCCCGATCCCTGCTCGGCGGTTGGCACGACGTCGTTGCGGACGTGGTGCAGCAGGTCGGCGGTCGACTGGTCCTGCGGAGAGCCCTGCGGATAAAGGTCGGCGATCGCCACGTCGGCGTGGCCGTTGGCGCCGGGGATCACGTGCGTCGCCCCGGCGCCGACAATCCCGGGGGTGCGAGCGACGGCCTGCTGAACCTTCAGGAACGCCTGCTTCTGCTCGGGCGAATTGACCTCGGCGACGAGCTGCAACGGGCCGTTGTAACCCGGGCCAAAGCCCTTGGCGAGCAGGTCGTAGGCCTTGCGGGGCGTCGTGTTGGCTGGGTCTGAGCCGGCGTCGGCCGAGCCCAGGCGCATCGACAAAAACGGGATTGCGAGGATCAGTAGCGCAGCGAGGGCGACCGCCGCAAACACGGCCGGGCGCTTCTGCATCCAGCCCGCCCACCGCGCCCAGGCAGCGGATTCGTCGGAGGTCCGCAGCTGGCCCTCGCGCAGCGCCCGCCGCTCCCGGCGGCGCAGCACGAAGCGTCCGAAGAACCCGAGCATCGCGGGCAACAGCGTCAGCGCCGCGATCACCGTGAACGACACCGCGATCGCGGCCGCGATCGCAACGCCGTAAAGGAAGCTGACGCCCAGCGCAAACATCCCGAGCATCGCGATGCACACGATCAGGCCGGCGAACAGCACCGCGCGGCCGGACGTGTCGAGCGACTCGATCACCGCCTGCTCGCCGGTCAACCCGCGCAGGACGCCCTGCTTGTAGCGGGTGACGATGAACAGCGCGTAGTCGACGCCGACGCCGAGGCCGATCAGCAGCGCGAGCTCGTTGGAGAACGACGCCATGTCGATCGCGTGTGAGAGCAGCCCGACCACGCCGATCCCGGTGCCGAGCGACAGCCCGGCGGTCAGGAGCGGCAGGACCATCGCCGCAAACGAGCCGAACACTAGGAACAGCACCGCGGCGGCCGCGATGAAGCCGAACAGCAGCCCGCTCGAGTCGTTGCCCTGACTCGCGGCCTCAGCGACCTGGCCGCCGAGCTCGAACTCAACGGCGTCGTTGGACGCGCCCGTGACCTTGTCGACGAGCGTCTTGCCCTCGCTGGTGGAGACGTTGTTGGACTGTGCGTCGAACGTGACGTTCGCGAACGCGACGTCGCCAGAGGGGGAGATCTGCGCCTTGCCCGTCGTGTCGAACGGTGACGAGACCGAGGAGACGTGCGGCAGCTTCTTGACCTGCGCGAACAGCGCCTCCGCCTTGGCGCGGATCGCCGGGTCGGTGACCTTGCCCTGGCGGGCGCCGATTACCAGCTGCTCGGTGTCGCCCGATGCCTTCGGCGCGTTACGTTGCAGCAGCCGGATCGCATCGAAGCTCTGGGTGTGCGGGAGCTTGAAGTTGTCCGAGTAAGAGCTGCCGACGGCCCCGTGGATAACGGTGACGCCGACGACGGCGACGATCCAGCCCAGCAGCACGAGGCGTCTGTGGACGTAGCAAGTTCTGGCAAGCGTGCGCATCGAGCGGGACCCCTCTGTTCGCGAGTGTGAACAGCCTCCGGCCGCTGCATTGTGCATCCGATGCTTGAAAAATCCCTGAAAGCGGCGAGGCACTTCGCAGAGTAGCGGGTGGCGTTTGGCGGCCCGGGGTGCCATTTGTCACACGCCGGCGCCGGATTGCGCGTGCCGGGAACTACGCCAGCGCTGCCACCAACTCGAGCGCGTCCTGCTCCCCGCACAGCTCGGCGACCTTCTCGGCGGTTCCGGAGCCGGCGACCGGCGAGTACAGGGTCAGGCGCTGCTCGGGAGCCTCAACCGGGTTGAACACGGCGTGCTCGAACAGCAGCGGCCCGGCGATCGGATGCATGATCGACTTCGTGCCCTCGCCGCCGCGCGCCACCTCGTGGCGCTTCCACGCCTTGCAGAAGTCCGAACTCGACTGCTTGAGCGCCTGGATCAGCTCCTCGAACGACGGGTCGCCGAGGTGCCGGGCTGAGTCCGCGCGAAACTTCGCCGCCGCAAGCCGCGAGGTGCGCTCCCAGTCGTCGATCATCTCGCGGCGCAGCGGATCCATGAACAGCTGCCAGAGATGGTTGCGGGCGGACTTCGGCAGCTCGCCGAAGTCGCCGAACACGGCACACGCAGCGCGGTTCCACGCGAGGTAGTCCCAGCGGCGGCCGAGCACCATCGCCGGGTTGGGGCCGAGGTTCTCAACCAGCCGGCGCAGCGTGGGGGAGACGCGCTCGGTGGGCGGCTTGCAGGCAGGCGCCTCCTCGCCGCGCCCGAGCAGGATCAGGTGCGTGCGTTCGGCGGGGGTCAGACGCAGCGCTGCGGCGATCGATTCGAACACCTCGACCGATGCGCGCACGTCGCGACCCTGCTCCAGCCACGTGTACCAGGTGGTCCCAACCCCGGCGAGCTGCGCAACCTCCTCACGGCGCAGGCCGGGAGTCCGCCGCCGGCCGCCACTCGGCAGGCCGACGTCGTCGGGCTGGATGCTCGCGCGGCGCTTCTTCAGGAAGTCCGCGAGCTCGGCGCGGCGTCGATCGCCGTTGCCGTGCTCGCTCTTGCCGTTGCCGTTCCCGTTCTGCGAACCGCTCGGCTGGAAGGTTTCAATGCTCTTGGGTGTCATGTCTACTACCAGGATAAACCCCTCTCTTGTACCTGGATAGAGATTGTCGCACACTGATCATCGTGAACGCAACCACCGCACTTAGAACCCACAGCGCCTCATTCATCGGGGCGCGTCGCGCGTCCTCCACCGGGGCGCTGTTGTTCGTGGTCCTGCTCGCTCAGTTCATGGTGATTCTCGACGTGGCGGTCGTCAACGTCGCCCTGCCGGAGATGCGCGACGGACTCCATTTCTCGACCACCGGCCTGCAATGGGTCGTCAACGCCTACACCCTGACGTTCGCCGGCTTCCTGATGCTCGGCGGGCGCTCGGCCGACCTGCTCGGTCGCCGCAGAGTGTTCCTCGTCGGGATCGCGCTGTTCACGATCTCATCGCTCGCGTGCGCGCTGGCTGACTCGCGCGGCCTGCTGATCGGCGCACGCGCGCTGCAGGGCTTCGGCGGCGCGGTCGTCTCGCCCGCGACGCTGTCGATCATCACCTCGTCCCTGCGCGAGGGCCCCGAGCGAAACCGTGGCCTTGGCCTGTGGGGCGCGATCGGCGGGCTCGGTGCCTCATCGGGCGCGCTGCTCGGCGGCGTGCTGACGCAGACGCTCGGCTGGCCCGCGATCTTCGCGATCAACGTGCCGCTCGGCGCGCTTGTGATCGTGCTCGGGCTGCGTGTGCTCCCCGCCGACGTGCGCCAGGTCGGGCCGCGCAACTTCGACGCGACCGGCGCGATGCTCGTGACCGGCGGCCTCGTCGCGCTGACCTACGGGATCGTGCGCACCGACCGGCTCGGCTGGGGCTCGCCCGGCGTGCTGGCTCCGATCGCGCTCGCGGTCGCGCTGCTCGCCGCGTTCGTCTATGTCGAGGCGCGGGTCGCAAGCGCACCGCTCGTGCCGCTGTCGATCTTCAAGCTGTCGGCGCTGCGCGCGGCAAACCTCGTGGTGGTGCTGATGTACGCCGCGCTGTTCTCGATGTTCTTCTTCGTGACGCTCTACCTGCAGCAGGTGCTCGGCGATGACGCGCTGCAGGCCGGTCTCTCGTTCCTGCCGATCACGCTCGCGGTGTTCACGGCGTCGTCGCTGGCGCCGAGACTGGTCGCGCGGCTCGGCGTGCGCCGGGTCGTGACGCTCGGGATGGTGCTCGCGACCGCCGGGCTGCTGATCCTCACTGGCGTGCACCCCGGCGGTAGCTACTTCGCGGTCGTGCTCCCGGGCGGCGTGCTGTCGGGCCTCGGGATGGGCCTCGGGCTCGTCCCCTCGACGATCGCCGCCACCCAGGGCGTGCCGCGCGCGCAGAGCGGGCTCGCCTCGGGGCTCCTGAACACGTCGAGGCTGGTCGGCGGCGCGCTCGGTCTCGCCGTGCTGAGCACGATCGCCGCGTCGAGCACTGCGCACGCGGTCGGCGTCAGCAGCGCCGAAGCGCTCACGAGCGGATTTGGACTGGCGTTCGAGGTCGGCGCCGCGCTCACGACTGTCGCCGCAGTCGTCGCCGCGGTGTTGCTGCGGCCGGCGGCTCCCAAAGCCGACGAGGTCGCGCTCGCCGTCGAGGAGTCCGAGGCGCTGGCGGCGTAGTCGCTGGCGCAGCTACCCCGGTCGCCGGGCGTCGACGAACTCCACGAACGCCTGCGCGGCCGGGGACAGCGGGCGCTCGTGGCGCCACCACAGCACGACGTTCATCCGCAGCGGCGGCGACAGCGACCGGAACGCGACCGGCGGGCCGGGGCGCTCGAGGAACGAGCGCGGGAGGATCGCGACGCCAAGCCCTCTTGCCACCAGCGAGCGCAGCAGCGCGAAGTCGTTTGCCTCGAGCGCGATCTCCGGTTGCACGCGCGCACGCGCGAGCGCGGCGTCGACGACCGCGCGGGTAGACGAGCCGCGCTCGAACACGATCAGCCGGTTG
>DASXDD010000038.1:0-17246 GCA_036490775.1 Solirubrobacteraceae bacterium
GTCGTCGATCGAGTACGGCGCGACCTCGGTCCCGCCCTTGACGGGGATCCCGTGGTCGCGCGCGTAGGCGACCTCCTCCTCGCGGCCCATGCGCCACGAGCGCACTGGCGCGATCACCTTCAGCTCGGGCGCGAGCGTCGCAATCGTCGCCTCGATCCGCACCTGGTCGTTGCCCTTGCCGGTGCAGCCGTGGGCAATCGTGTCGCAGCCGGTCTCGCGCGCGTGTGCCACCGCGAGCTTGGCGATCAGCGGCCGGCCGAGCGCCGTGAACAACGGATAGCCAGTCCCGTAGATCGCATTTGCCTTGATCGCGGGCACCACGTACTCGCGCGCGAACTCCTCGCGCGCGTCGACGATCCGGCACTCGAGCGCGCCGATCTGCAGGGCTTTGCCGCGGATCACGTCGTAGTCCTCGCCGGGCTGCCCGAGGTTGACCGTCAGCGCGACGACCTCGGCCTCGTACTTCTCCTGGATCCACTTGAGCATCACGCTCGTGTCGAGGCCACCGCTGTAGAGCAGCAGCACGCGGTGGACGTCCTCGGGGTTTGCCTCGTACGAGGTCGTGGGGCGGTTGCTCGGCTCAGGCATCGAAGCCGGGAAGGCTATCCCTCCACCCGCTCGCGCACTTCCCGCCACAGCGACGCGTACGCGGGCGCCGCGCGGCCGCGAGGAGCGAAGGTTGCGATCGCGTCGCGCTCGATGCCCATCCGCTCAACCTCGACCGACGCCGGGATCGCCGCCTCGAGCACATCGGTGCGCTCGGCGCGCAGGGTCTCCATCACCTGGCGATGAAGCTTCTTTCGCCCGTCGACCATCGAGAAGAAGGCGAGCACCTGGGGCCCTTTCTTGTGGCCCTTGCGGGCCTCGGCGACGAGCCCGTCGAGCTGGCCGATCGTCCGTGCCGACAGCGTCGCCGGGACGATCGGCACGAGCACCACGTCGGCCGCCTCGAACACGCTCTCGGACACAAGCGAGACGCTCGGTGGACAGTCGAGGAACACCCAGTCGTACTCGCCGGCGAGAGGCGCCAACACGCGCGCGAGCCGGCGGGTCGGGCGTTTGAAGCGCTCGAGCGCCAGGTCCATGTGGCGGTAGGAGAAGTCCGCGGGCAGCAGGTCGAGCCCGTCGTGATCGGTTCCCTTGATCAGCTTGTCGACGTCTGACTTCAGGCGGACGAGCTTGTCGCCGCCGCCGCGGACCTTGGGCTTGACTCGAAACAGGTAGGTCGAGCCGCCTTGTGGATCGAGGTCCCACAGCAACGTTCGCAGCCCGTCGCGCGAGGCCAGGTACGCCAGATTCACCGCGGCCGAGGTCTTGCCGACGCCGCCCTTGATGTTGTAGGTGGCGAGGACCGTGCTCACCCGAACGTGGCCTTGACCAGCTCGCGCTGGTCGTCTGACGCGAACGCCTCAAAGCGCTCCGCGAACTCCCGGCGTGCGGCGAGCTCATCTTCCTGCAGGCGCGCGACCAGCGCACCTGTCGCCATCAGCGCCGCGGCGCCGCCGCGCACCGACGCCAGTTCGTCGCGCAGTGAGCGCAGCATCGCGACCTGGACCTCGCGGTCCTGATGGTGGCCGAGCACGTCCTGGAGCGCCTTCAGGGCCTTGATCATCGGCTTGACGACCTCGGCCGGGTACAGCGGCGTGCCGAACAGCTCGAGCAGGTAGCGAAGCTCCTTACCCCGCTTTCGCAGCTCGTGGTAGTCCTCGGCCGGACTGCCGTCCTCGATCGCCGAGCCCATCTTCACCATACGACGGTAGACCTTGTCGATCCGCGCCGCCGCGACCTCGCCGATCGGCTTGCCCGCATCGGGCCTGTCGGCTGGGTCGAGCTGCTCGAGACGGTCGAGGAACGCCGACCACCGCGCGAGCAGCAGCGCCACGCGCTCGGAGCGCAGCACGCCGACCATCTCGCGCCTTGCGGCCAGCCGGCGGCCGCGGAGCAGCTCGAGCAGCGGCTCGAGGTCCGGGCTCATCGTCTCGGGAACGAGCGCGCGCATTACCGCGAATTCGAGCACGTACACGTCGAGATCGCGTGAATCTCCGGTGACCTGCTGAAGCCAGCGAAACTCGTCGCGGAACGTCCGCAGCTCGCCTGGAGGGAACACGTGCTTGAGCTCTCGCTGGACCGAGCGCGTGCGGCGCACCGACACGCGGTAGTCGTGCAGGAACTCGCTGTCGGTATCGGCGATCGTGCCTTCGGCGTTGGCCTCGATCACGTCGAGCAGCGCGCGCAGTACCCGCGCCGCGGCGACGTCCGACCGCTCGCCGAACGCGAGCGCAACCGCGATCTTCGACTGGACCCCGGTCGGGTCACGCCCCGCCGCCCTTGCCGCCTCGTCGACAAGCGGCTGATCGGCGACCTCGAGGCCGAGGTCGGAGGTCAGCGCCGCTTTGACCTGACAAAGCTCGCGGTCATAACCGCGGACGGCTGCGAGGCGCAACCGCGGGCGCAGGAGTGCGAGCCGGCCGTCGCCGTCGACGACCGAGGGCTCCTCGAGCGTCATCCGCGCGACGGTCTTGCGCTCGGAGTCGAGCACGCTCAGCGTCCGCTGCCGGGCATGCACGCGGGCCAGCGGCAACAGCGCGCGGACGTCGATCACGCCCGCCAGCTCGTCGCGCAAAGGCCCGGGCTCGAGCTCGCCCGCGAACACGCGGTCACGCGGCTGCGCGACGCGCAACTTGACCCGCACCTCGCCGGTGTCGCGCTCGATCAGCGCCAGCTCGCCATCCTCGTGCGCCGCCGACAGGCCGGCGTCGCGCAGCAGCGAGTCAAACGTGTCGTAGTAGGTGCGGTCGGACTCGCGGACGCTGCCGTCGGTGACCTCGAGCTGCTCGCCGAGCGCTTCGCCGACGAGGCCCGGCGTCGCCCCCTCGGCGGACAGGAACTCGCAGCCGCTCACGTCGCGAGCGCGCCCAGACGCGCCACGGCGTCGTCGATCTCCTGCTCGGAGACGATCAGCGGCGGCTCAAGGCGGATCGTCGCCGGCCCGGTCGCGTTGACGACCAGCCGCTGCTCGAGCAGCGCCCGGCTCGCGAGCTCCTGCGCACGGACGCCGTCGTCGACGTCGATCGCGACCATCAGGCCGCGTCCGCGGACGGCGGACACGTAGGGCAGCGACTCGAGCCCCTGCATCAACCGAGCCCCGCGCGCGTGCACCCGCTCGAGCAGTTCGGGATCTGAGCAGATCTCGAGCGCGACCAGCGCCGCCGACGCCGTCACCGGGCCGCCGGCGAACGTCGACCCGTGGTCTCCGAGCTCGAACACGTCGGCGAGCCGCTCGCCGGTGATCAGCGCACCGACCGGGAGACCGCCGCCGAGCGCCTTGGCGCTCGTGATCGCGTCGGGCACGACATCGGTCTGCTGGTAGGCCCACAGCGACCCGGTCCGCCCCATACCGCACTGGATCTCGTCAAAGATCAGCGCCGCGCCGGTCCGGTCGCACGCCTCGCGCGCCGCGATCAGCAGCTCGTCGTCGAGCAGGTTGATCCCGGTCTCGCCCTGGATCGGCTCGAGCAGCACCGCCGCGGTCTGCGAGTCGACGGCCGCATCGAGTGCGGCGGGGTCCTTGGGCACGACCGTGAACCCCGGTACCAGCGGCGCGAACGGCGCCTGCTTTGCCTCCTGCGGAGTCGCCGACAATGCGCCGTAGGTGCGCCCGTGGAACGCCTGCTGCACGACGACGATGCCGCCCCCGTTGCGAGCCCGGCGGGCGAGCTTGATCGCCGCCTCATTGGCCTCCGCGCCGGAGTTGCACAGGAACACCTTGCCGCCGAGCGAGCTCTCCGCAAGCCGCGCCGAGAGCCGCAGCGCCGGCTCTGTGTAGTAAAGGTTCGAGACGTGCATCAGCCGGCCGGCCTGGTCGCGGACCGCCTCGACGACGCGCGGGTGGCAATGGCCCACGTTCAGCACCGAGATCCCGGCGAGGAAGTCGAGGTACTCGTTGTCGTCGGTGTCCCACAGCTTGCAGCCCAGGCCGCGCACGAACTCGACCGGGTTGCGCGCGTAGGTCCCGATCGCGTGCGCCTGTTCGAGCGCCCGGAGCTCGGCGAGGCTCATGCCCGCGGCCCGATCTTCGTTCCCTGGCCGGCGTCGGTGAACAACTCCAGCAGCAGCGAGTGCGGCACCCGCCCGTCGACGATGTGGGCGAAGCTGACGCCGCCGTCGATCGCGGTCACGCACGCCTGGAGCTTGGGCCGCATGCCGCCGGCGACGGTCGCCAGGGCCTGCTCGACCACGTCGGCGCCCGCCTCCGAGACGACGGTCGACAGGTCTGACGGATCGCGCAGCCAGCCGGGGACGTCGGTCAGGAACATCAGCTTGTAGGCGCGCAGCGCCTTGGCGACGGCGCCGGCCGCCTCATCGGCGTTGATGTTGTAGGAGTTGCCGTCGCGGTCGGCCCCGACGCTTGCCACGACCGGAATGTAGTCCTGCGCGACGTGCGTGAGCACGTTGACGTCAACGCGCTCAATCCGGCCGACGAACCCAATGTCCTGACCGCTCGGGGCGTGCTGGCGGCTTGCCTGAAACAGCAGGCCGTCGTCGCCGCACAGACCGACTGCCGGCTGCCCGTGGCGGTTGATCAGCAGCACGATGTCCTTGTTGACCTTGCCGACGAGCACCATCTTCGCGACCTCTACGGTCTGCTTGTCGGACACCCGCAGGCCGTCGACGAACTCCACCGGCAGGTTCAGGCGGCGCATGTAGCTCGTGATCTCCGGACCGCCGCCGTGCACGACGACGGGGTTCATGCCGACGTACTTGAGCAGCACCACGTCGCGCGCGAACTCCTCCTTGAGCGCGGGGTCGGTCATCGCCGCGCCGCCGTACTTGATCACCACCGTCTTGCCGTGGAACTCGCGGATGTACGGGAGCGCCTCGAGCAGCGTCGCTACATCTCGCATCGGTCCCCTCGCGGCGCTCATCAGGTTGTGTACTCGGCGTTGATCGTGACGTACTCGTGCCCGAGGTCGGAGAAGAACCGCTCGGTCTCGGCGCCCTCGCCGGGCAGGCCGATCTCGTACTCGACCTCGTCGCGGTTGACGGCCGCGCGCAGCGCGTCGGCGTCGTGCGGCACCGCGGCGCCGGCCGAGCACACCTGCACGCCCTCGATCGCGACGTCAAACGGCAGTGGCGCGGTCCCGGGCATCGCCATCCCGATCGCCTGCGCGATCCGGCCCCAGTTCGGATCGCCGCCGTACAGCGCAGTCTTGACCAACGGCGAGTCAGCGATCGCCCGGGCGACACGGTCGACCGATTCGACGTCGCCGCCGCGCACGACCACCCGGCCGATCCGGCGCGCGCCTTCGCCGTCGCGCACGATCGCGAGCGCGAGCTGACGCAGGACCGCGTCCAGCGCCTCGCCGAAGCGCAGCTCGTCGTCGCTCTGCGCCGCGACCTGCACGCCGGACTCGCCGCTGCACTGGAGGATCACGGTGTCGCTGGTCGACAGCTGGCCGTCGACGCTGATTCGGTCAAACGAACGCTTGACCGTGACGCCGAGCAGCAGGTCGCAAGTCTCGGCAGACAGCGCCGCGTCGCTCTGCACGAAGCACAGCAGCGTCGCAAACCCCGGCGAGATCATCCCGGCGCCCTTCGCCTGCGCGGTCAGCCGGACGGTTCCGCCCGACAGCTCGACGTCCAAGCAGACCCGCTTGGCGAACGCGTCGGTCGTGCGGATCGCGTCGGCGAAGTCGGCGTCTCCGTCGTTTCGCAGCTTGTGGGCCACGCCGATGATCCCGTTCATCACCGCGCTCATATCGAGCGGCACGCCGATCACGCCGGTCGAGGCAACCGCGACCAGCGACTCCGAGCCGGCGCCCGACGCGAACGCCGCCGCGCCCTGCATCTTCGCCGCGTCGTCGAGCCCGCGACGGCCGGTGGCGGCGTTCGCGTTGCCTGAGTTGACGACGACGGCGCGGATTGCGTCCAGGCGGCAGTAGTCGCGGCAGAGCAGCACCG
Source organism: Solirubrobacteraceae bacterium (assembly GCA_036490775.1). Classification (GTDB taxonomy): domain Bacteria; phylum Actinomycetota; class Thermoleophilia; order Solirubrobacterales; family Solirubrobacteraceae; genus Palsa-465. The sequence goes on from DASXDD010000038.1 coordinate 5,962, forward strand.
GGGCCGACTGCGTTCCCGATCGCGTGAACCGCGCCGCGCTCGTGGTCTGCGTCGATGCCGAGGCGAGCAGTCCAAGGTCGAGTCCGCCGCTGGGCTTGAGCCCGCAGGCGACGCCCGCCGCGCGGAAGCCCTTCGGCAGACCACCCGCGACCTCGGTCGCGTGTGCGGGTGCGTCGATCCAGCGCGACACAAAGAATGTTGCCGGCGTACTCATGCGATCCCCTCTCCCTCCGGGCGGCCGAACATCAGGTTGAGGTTCTGGACGGCCTGCGAGGCCGCCCCTTTCCACAGGTTGTCGATCGCACCGAACACGACCAAGCGCCCGGTGCGATCGTCGCGGTGGGCCGAGATCCGGCAGATGTTGGTCTCGCGGACGTCGCGGACCCCGGGGGGCGTCTGCGCGAGCTCGACGAACTGCTCGTCCGCATACGCGTCGGCGTAGAGGAGCCGCAGCTCGTCCTCGTCGACCGAGCGCACTGGGATCACGTAGCACGACACGAGCTCGCCCTGGTCCAGCGGCACCAGGTGCGGCGTGAACGTGATGCGCAAGTCGGCGCCGAGCGCCGCGAGCTCTTGCTCGATCTCGGGCGTGTGGCGGTGGCGCGGCACGCTGTAGGCGTTGAGGTTCTCGTCGGCGGTGACGAAGTGCGTCTTCTGCGTGACCGCGCGGCCGGCGCCGGAGACCCCGGACTTGGCGTCGACAATCACGTCTGCGATGAGCCCGGCTCGGGCCAGCGGCGCCAGTGCCAGCAGCGTCGCGGTCGGGTAGCAGCCTGGATTGGCGACGATCGCAGCGCCGCGTACCGCATCGCGGTAGAGCTCGGGCAGGCCGTAGACCGCCTCGCCGAGCAGCTCGGGCGCCTCGTGCTCGCGATACCACTCGCCGTACACGGCGGGATCGCGCAGCCGAAAGTCGGCGCTGAGGTCAACGACGCGGACGCCTCGTTGGCGCAGATCCGCGACCAGCGGCGCGGCCGCTCCGTGAGGGTAGGCGACGACGGCCGCATCGATCTCGGCCTGGCTGTCGAGATCGAGCTCCTCAAGCGTCAACGGCACGCGGTGAAACGGATACAGCTCGTCGAGCCGCGAGCCGACGTCACTGCGCGCCGTGACCTTCTGGAGCTCGAACGCCGGATGGCGGTGCAGCAGCCGCGCGGCGAGTGCGCCGGTGAAGCCGGCGGCGCCGAACACGGAGACCCTAAGGCCGCTAGGCGGCACGGACCCGTCCCGACAGCTCATCGGCGAGCGCCTGCGTGATCGCGGCGCGGCGCGCGGCGACCTCCTCGTCGGTCAGCGTCCGATCGGACGCTCGGTAGGCCAGCCGCAGCGCCAGCGACACATTGCCCTCCCCCAGCCGCTCGGCGTCCCGGTAGACGTCGAACACCTCGGCGCTCGCCAGCAACGGCGCGCCGGCGCGGCGCACGACCGCGAGCACCTCGGCGGCGGCGACATCGTTGGCGACGATCACCGCGAGGTCCTCACGGACCTCGGGGAAGCTCGTCACGTCCTCGTGAAGCGGCGTCGCCGGGATCGGCACCGCGTCGAGGTCGAGTTCGAACGCCGCGATCGTCCCCTCGATCTCCCAGTGCGCGGCGACCAGCGGATGGATCTCCCCGAGCCACCCCGCCGACTCGCCGTCGACCGCGATCGCCGCCGCGCGGCCGGGGTGCAGGAACGGCTCCTGTGAGACCGCGACGCTCCACGGCGCGCGGATCGCGTCGAGCAGTCCCTGCAGCGCGCCTTTGGCTGCGAAGAAGTCGGCCGCACGGGGCGCGGGGTCGCGCCAAGTCGGCGAGCGTACGGGCCCGATCAGCACGGCGGCGACGTGGTGGCGCTCGCGCGGGAGCTTGCCGTCGCCGGTCGGCAGGTACACCGGCCCGGTCTCGAACAACCTGACGGCGGCCGCACCGTGGGAGCGGTTGCGCCGCGCCGTGTCCAGCAGCGAGCCGAGCAGCGTCGTGCGCAACTGCGACTGGTCGGCGGACATCGGGTTCTCGAGCTCGAGCGCGCGGTGGTCGATGAGCCGCAGGCGCTGCGCCAAGTCAGGCGCGACAAAGCTCCGGCCGACGACCTCGTGCAGCCCCTGGGCGGTGAGCGAGTCGGTCGCACGGCGGCGCAGACGCTGGACCGGGGTCAGCCGTCCCGACGCGCCATGCCTGGACGGGAGCGTCGCCGGCAGCTTCTCGAGACCATCGATCCTGGCCACCTCTTCGATCAGGTCGGCCTCGCGTGTGACGTCGGCGCGGCGGAACGCCGGCACGGTTGCGTCGAGCCCGTCCCGCGCGTCGGCGGTTGTGAACTCGAGCGCCTCAAGGATCTCGCGGCTGCGCTCGCGCGCGACCGGAGCGCCGAGCAGGCTCTCCACCCGGGCGTCGCGCAGGCGGATCGTGTTCGGCGCCGGGCCGGGGCCTCCGACGTCGATCGTGCCCGGGCGCAGCGTCGCGCCGCACAGCTCGATCATCAGCTTGGTCGCGACCGCCTGTGCCTCGAGCGCCTGCTCGGGTTGGAGCTGTTTCTCGTAGCGCCCCGACGCCTCGGTCCGCAGCCCGAGCCGCAGCGACGTGCGGTGGATGTTCGGGCCGTTCCAGTTGGCGACCTCCATCAGCACCCGAGTGGTGCCGGGCTCGACCTCCGATCGGGCGCCGCCCATCACTCCGGCGATCGAGGTTGGCCCCTCGCCGTCCTCGATCAGCACCATGTCGCCGTCAAGCGTCCGCGTCTGACCGTCGAGCGTGGTCATCGATTCGCCGGGACGTGCATGGCGGACGTTTAGCCGGGCGCCAGCGACCCGGTCGAGGTCGAACGCGTGCAGCGGGTTGCCGGTCAGCAGCATCACGTAGTTGGTGATGTCGACGACGTTGGAGATCGGGCGCTGCCCGGCCGCCATCAGCCTCGCCTTGAGCCACGGCGGGCTCGGGCCGATCTTTACGTCCTCGAACACGCGCGCGGTGAAGCGCGGGCACAGCTCGTGGTCCTCGACGGTGATCGTTACACCGTCGACGTCGCCGAAGCTGCCCGGATCGTCGGACCACGGAGCCGTCGCAAGTGGCGCACCGGTCGCGGCGTGCACCTCTCGGGCGACGCCGTAGATCCCCAGGCAGTCGGGTCGGTTGGGGGTGATCTCGAGCACGAGTACGTCGGTCGCGATCGGGATCACATCGGCGAGCGCCGTCCCCGGCGTCAGGTGGTCGTCGTCGAGCACGAGGATCCCGGCGTGGTCGGTTCCGATCGCCAGCTCGTCCTCGGCGAGGATCATCCCGTTGGACTCCTGACCGCGAAGCTTCGCCTTGCGCAGCGTGGTCCCATCGGGCATCACGGCGCCGGGCTTCGCGACCGCTACCGCCTGGCCGGCCGCGACGTTCGGGGCGCCGCAGACGATCTGCGACGGCGTCCCGGTGCCGATGTCGACGACGCAGACGCTGAGGCGGTCGGCGTCGGGGTGCTTGCCTGCCTCGAGCACCTTGCCGACGACGAAGTGCTCGAGTGCGGCGACACCGTGGCGCTCGACCCGCTCGACCTCGGTGCCGGTCATCGCCAGGCGCTCGGCGAGCGCGCCCGAGTCGAGCTCGGGGCGGCTGTATTCGTGGAGCCAGTTCAGCGGGACGCGCATCAGCCGAACTGCTCCAGGAAGCGGACGTCGTTGTCGTAGAGCAGCCGCAGGTCGGGCACGCCGTGCTTGAGCATCGCGATCCGCTCGATCCCCATCCCGAACGCGAACCCCTGGACCTGCTCGGGGTCGTAGCCGTACTCGCGCACGTGCTCGAAGACGTTGGGGTCGACCATCCCCGCGCCGAGGATTTCGATCCAGGCCGTGCCCTTGCACAGCGGGCAGCGCTCGCCGTCGGCGGTCACGCCATCGGTGCAGTTGAAGCACGAGACGTCGACCTCGACGCTCGGCTCGGTGAACGGGAAGAAGTGAGGGCGCATCCGCACCTGGCGCTCGTCGCCGAACATCGCGCGGGCGAACGTCAAAAGCGTTCCCTGCAGATCGGCGAGCGTGATGTCGGTGTCGACCGCGAGCCCCTCCAGCTGGTGGAACTGCGGCGTGTGCGTGGCATCGGAGTCCGGGCGGTAGACGCGGCCGGGCACCACGATGTAGAGCGGCGGCGGCGCGCTCTCCATCGCGCGGATCTGGACCGGCGAGGTGTGCACGCGCAACAGCATGGTCTCGGGGTCGAACAGATCCTCGACCGGCTTGACGTAGAACGTGTCGGTCATCAGCCGCGACGGGTGCGTGACCGGCGTGTTGAGGGCGTCGAAGTTGTAGTAGGCGGTCTCGACCTCGGGGCCCTCGGCGATGTTGAACCCCAGCCCGATGAAGATGTCCTCCATCTCGCGCCGCGTCTGCGTGATCAGGTGCAGTCGGCCGGTGGCCGGCAGCGGATCCGCCGGGAGCGTGACGTCGACGCGGTCGGCGGCGAGCCGGTGCTCGAGCTCGCCGGCCGCCAGCTCCTGCAAGCGGCGCTGCGCCGCGGCCTCGAGCGCCTGCCTGGCGGCGTTGGCGGCCTTGCCGACGGCGCCGCGCTCCTCGGGCGGTAGCTGGGCGACGCCGCGCAGCAGGTTGGGCAGCTCGGCCTTGCGGCCGAGGTAGCGGATCCGGACGTCCTCGAGCGCGTCGGTGTCGTCGGCGGCGTCGATCGCGGCACGCGCCTCGGTCTCGAGCTGTTCGATCCGGTCGATCATGCGCGCGAGATCCTAGACACCTCATAGAGCGCGATCGTGGCGGCCATCGCCGCGTTCAGCGACTCGGTCTCGATCGGGATGTGCGCGACCCGCTCGGCGCGGGCGATCACGTCCTCGGGAAGGCCCTCACGCTCGGCGCCGACAAGCAACGTCACCTGGCTGCTGGCGGAGAGCTCGCCGGTAGCGGCCAGCGATTGCAGCGGCTCGCCACGCCCGGCCACGAGCGCGAGCTTGCATCCGGGGAGCGCGTCGAGCCTCGGCGCCCGACACAGCGCGACCGCGAACACGGCGCCCATGCTGGCGCGTACCGCCTTGGGGCCGAACGGGTCGGCGGTCCCGGGACCGACCGCAACCGACGCGGCGCCGAACGCCTGCGCGCTGCGCAGCACCGCGCCGACGTTGCCCGGGTCTTGCAGGCCGTGGAGGTAGACGCATAGCGGTCCGAGCGGCGCGGGTGCCCACCGCTCGTCATACACCGCGAGCGCGCGCGTACCCGATCCCAGACCCGACGCCGCCGCCAGCAGCTCCGGCTCGACCTCGACCCCGGGGAGGCCGCTGCCCGCCGCGCAATAACGCTCGACAGGTTCCCAGCCCGCCGCGTCGGCCGCCGCGAGCAGATCCTCGCCTTCGGCGACGAACCGTGCGGCGCGGTCGCGCGAGCGCCGGCGCTGTGAGAGCTTGCGGATCTCCTTGAGCTTGGTGTTGTGCTGGCTTGTGATCGTCATCGGGAAACAAAAAGGGCGCCGTCCCTGGGGGAGCGGCGCCCGGTTGGCGGTGCTGGTTGGTCGGCGTTTCGTCAGCCGGCCGCCAGCGCCTCGCGGGCGCGATCGGCAAACCGTCGGAAGGTGTCGGCGTCGCGGACGGCGATGTCGGCGAGGATCTTGCGGTCGAGCTCGACGTTCGCCAGCTGCAGGCCGTGCATGAACTGGGAGTACGACATGCCGTTGATCCGCGCCGCGGCGTTGATGCGGGTGATCCACAGCCGGCGGAAGTCGCGCTTGCGATTGCGGCGGTCGCGGTAGCGGTACTGGTCGGCCTTCAGCACCGCTTCCTTGGCGACGCGATAGTGCCGGCTGGCGTCGCCCCGGTAACCCTTGGCCATCGCCAGCGTCGCGCGGCGCTTCTTGCGAGCGTGGATCGAGCGCTTGACGCGGGTCATTTGTGCTTGGCTCCTAGCAGGACCTTGACTCTCGGCTCGTCGTGCTTGGAGATCGCCACGGGTCGGCCCATCGCCCGCTTGCGCTTGGGCGATTTCTTCTCGAGGATGTGGCTCGTGAACGCGTGGCGGCCGCGCACCTTGCCGGTGGCGGTCAGCTTGAAGCGCTTCTTGGCGCCTGAATGTGTCTTCATCTTGGGCATCCCGGAGGCGCCAAGTAAAGCAGACGCTTGCTCTTGCTACGCCTCGTCGGGCGCTTCGTCGTCGGCGTCGGGCGCTTCGTCGTCGGTCTCGGGCTCTTCGTCGAACGCCGCCGAGCCGTTGCTGCGATTGCCGTTCGCCTCAGCGCGGGCGCGGTCGCGACGGCTGCCCTTGGGCTTGGTGTCGACCTTGCCGTCGTCGCCGTCGTCGTCGTGCTCGTCCTTCTCGCCCGCCAGCACCGCCTTCGACGGCGCGAGCATCATCGTCATGTTGCGCCCATCCTGGATCGGCGACTGCTCGATCACGGCGAGTTCCGAGAGCTCACCCGCAAGCTTGTCGAGCAAGGCGGTTCCGCGCTCGGGGTGAGTCACCTCGCGCCCGCGGAACATGATCGTGACCTTGACCTTGTCCTTGCCCAGCAGGAACCGGGTGATGTGCCCCTTCTTGGTCTCGTAGTCGTTCTGCGCGATCTTCGGGCGGAACTTGATCTCGCGGATCGTGATCTGCTGCTGGTGACGGCGCGCGGCCTTCAGCTTCTGGGCCTGCTCGTACTTGTACTTGGAGTAGTCGAGGACGCGGCAGACGGGCGGTCGCGCCTCGGGCGCCACCTCGACCAGGTCGAGATCGCGCTGCTGTGCGTACACGAGCGCGTCGGCGGTCTTGATCACGCCGATCTGCTTGCCGTCCTCGCCCACGAGCCGGACCTCGGGTACACGAATCCGGTCATTGATCCGGGTCAGGTCCCGCTCAGGCGGGCGCCGGTCGAACTTACGGGGGACCGGCACTAGTGGAGGCGCTTACCTGACGTCAAGCGGCGCCGGGCCGTTTGTGATGAATCACTTGGATCAACGAATACGAGTATAGCGGCGGAAACGGGACGTCAACAGGGTTTCTACGTGAATTGCGACGGCGCCGATCGGCGCGCTAGCGCATCGCGCGGGCTCTTACTTCCCCATTTAGCCGCTCGATGAACGTATCCACCGCAAACGAGCCCGCATCGCCCTCGCGGTGCTCGCGCAACGACACCTCGCCCGCCTCCTGCTCGCGGTCGCCGACGACCAGCATGTACTGAATCTTGCGAAGCTCGGCGTCGCGAATCTTGCGACCGACGGACTCGGTGCGGTCGTCGAGCTCGGCGCGCAAGCCTGCCGCCTGCAGCCGGTCGACGATCTCACTGGCGTAGTCGTTGTGGCGGTCTGCAATCGGCAGCGCGATCGCCTGCACAGGTGCGAGCCACACGGGCAGCTCGCCCTCCATGTGCTCGAGCAGGATTCCGATGAAGCGCTCGTAGGAGCCCATCAGCGCCCGGTGGATCATCACCGGCTGGTGTTCGGTGTTGTCGGCGCCCGTGTAGGTCAGCTCAAAGCGCTCGGGCATGTTGTAGTCGAGCTGCACGGTGCCGATCTGCCACGAGCGGTTCAGCGAGTCGGTCATGTGCAGGTCGATCTTCGGGCCGTAGAAGGAGCCGTCGCCCTCATTGAGGTCGTACTCGACCCCCATCGACTCGAGCGCCTGCGCCAGCGCACCCTCGCTTCGGTCCCACTGCTCGTCGGAGCCGAGGCGGTCGGCGGGACGGGTCGATAGCTCCAGCCGGACCTTGATGTCGAACACCGCATATGTCGCGAACGCGAACTCCAAGCAGGCGGCGAGCTCGTCCGGGAGCTGCTCCTCGGTGCAGAAGATGTGGCCGTCGTCCTGGGCGAAGTGACGCACGCGCAGGAGACCGTGCAGCGTGCCGCTGGGCTCGCGGCGATGCAGCAGCCCCGGCTCTGAGTAGCGCACCGGCAGGTCGCGGTAGGAGTGGCGCTGAAGCGAGTACAGCTGGCAGTGCCCCGGGCAGTTCATCGGCTTGAGCGCCATCGAACGGTCCTCGTACTCGGTCACGAACATGTTGTTGCGGTACTTCTGCCAGTGGCCCGATGTCACCCACAGCGAGCTGTCGTAGAGCTGCGGGGTCTTGACCTCTGTGTAGCCCCGCGGACGTCCCATCTCCCTGCTGAGCGCGACTAGCGAGTTGAACACCTCGGTCCCGGCCGGCAGCCAGAACGCGGCGCCAGGCGACACCTCCGAGAACGTGAACATGCCGAGCTGTGGGCCGAGTTTGCGGTGGTCGTTGGCGCGGGCCCGGTCGAGCCGCTCGAGGTGCTCCTCGAGGTCCTTGCGCGAGAAGAACGCGGTTCCGTACACGCGCGTGAGCATCGGCTTGGTCGAGTCCCCGCGCCAATACGCGCCGGCGACCGACTGCAGCTTGAACGCCTTGATCCGCTTGGTGTCGGGCGCGTGCGGCCCGCGGCAAAGATCGGTGAACGGGCCGTTGGTGTACAGCGAGACCGTCTGAACGCCGTTCTGTGAAACGAGGTCGTTGATCAGCTCGACCTTGTAGTCCTGGCCCTCGCCGCGGAAGCGCTCTAGCGCCGCGTCGGTGCTCACGTCCTCGCGTATGAACTGCTCGTCGGCGTCGATGTGCTCGCGCATCTTCGCCTCGATCCGCTCAAAGTCGGCGTCGGACAACGTCACCCCGTCGGGGAAGTCGAAGTCGTAGTAGAAGCCGTCCTCGATCGGTGGGCCGATCGAGATCTTCACTCCCGGGTAGAGCTCCATCACCGCCGCCGCAAGCACATGAGCGGCGTCATGGCGGATCAGGTCCAGCGCGTCGGTGCCACTGCGGTCGGTCAGGATCTCGAGCTTCGCCGGCCCGCTGCCGTCGGCATCGGGCAGCGGTCGCGAGAGGTCGCGAAGCTCACCGTCGACCTTGACCGCGAGCGCGGCGCGCGCGAGCCCAGCGCCGATCGCCGCGGCCGCGTCGGCGCCGGTGGCACCGTCGGGCAGGGTCAGCGTCTTGCCGTCGGGAAGCTGGAAGTCCACCTAAGGGATGCTAGTTCTCGACGCGGAACTTGAAGGTCCCGACGACCTTCAGGATCCCGACGAACGCGGGGCAGGCCTTGCCCGGCTCGCAGTGCGGCGACGTCGTCTCGATGATCTTGCCCTTGTAGGTGCCGGTGCACCAGTGGCCGCCGGCCGGGATCAGCCTCGTGAACACACGCGCGCCGGCTCTCGACGCGCCGACGGTGTTCCCCGCCGACGCGACGCAACCCTGACGCTGGGCGATGTTGGCGCCCACCTGGTAGCGACGCACCGCGCCGCCGATCTGGCCGGTGCGATCCGGCGCGATAAAGCTCACGAGGAACCGTGTGTGCCGGTGACCAGTGCCGGGCTGGACCCTGACCTTCGCGTTGGTCGTCGGGCCCGACTGCGTCGGCGGACCGACGACCGGCCCACTGGTAGTGGGCGTCGACGCGGTCGATCCGCTGCCAGCCGAGCTCGAGCTGCTGCTCGACGCCGACGAGCACGCGGGGAGCACCGCGATCCCGAAAACCACAAGTGAAGCCGCGACCTTCCGCCTCATCCCTGCCCCGAGTCTACCCGCGCCCACAGATTCTTGAGCCTCGATACATTTGGTCGCTCCCAGGGCGATTAGCTCAGCTGGGAGAGCGCCGTCTCGACAAGGCGGAGGTCACTGGTTCGAGCCCAGTATCGCCCATCGCAGTAGCCACGGGAGTTTGCGGCGTTTCGGTCGGGATGGGAATTTCGGGGATGCGCACAAATTGCGCACACCGCAGTTCGCTGCGGGCCTCCTTGATGGCGTCAGCGGCGGGGATCTTGGGCTTGTCCTCGAGCTCTTCGAGGACGCCCGCGTAGTGCTGGGCCAGCGTCGCGACGCTGTGGCCGGCCTGGTCTGCGACATAGGTCAGGCTCCGTCCCTCCCATAGGAGAAGCAACACGAAGGATCCTCTGAGGCGATACACGCGGAGGTCTCCCGTGACGCCCGCCTTCTTTGCGGCCGGCTGGTAGATCCGGCGGCGCCAGTTTTGCCAGTCGTGGAGCTTCCAGTCGTCGCCGTCGTGGGTCGGGAAGATGAGCGCGGTAGGGTCTGGCCGCCCAGAGGCGAGGCGCCATTCGGCGAGGTCCTGGGCGAGCGGTGCCAGCACCTTGACGGTCCGCGGCCGCTCGGTCTTCGAGGCGTGGACGTGGAGGCTCCTCTCCCCCAGGTCCCGCCACCGGGCTTGGGTTGCCTCATCAGGGCGAACGCCGGCATACGCCAAGAGGCTGACGAGGGTGGCGTCACGTTGGGAGATATGCGCGCGGAGCCGCTCGATCGCGAGCGGCGGCAGTGGTTGCGGGCGGCGTGGCGGCGCTTGTCGGGGCTTACTGACAGCCTGGACGGGATTCGATGGGATCAGCCCTCGTACGACCGCCCGCCGCAGGATTCCCTGAAGCAGCATCAGCGCCTTCCGTTGGCTTGGAGTGCCGACGGCCTGTTGGTCGTATCGCGCACGCAAGTCCTCCACGACCATCGGCGTGATCGCCCGCAGCTCGTAGTCGCCGAGGTGGGGCAACAGATGCGTGCCCCACGCCTCCAGGTAGCGTCGTTGCGTCGACTCCTTGAGGTTCGGAACCGCATACGCGGCCACCAGTCCTCGCGCACGAACTCGGCGAGCGTCATTCGAGACTGGATCACCCCGGGAGCGAGTGCGCCGAGCTGCTGCCGACGCTTCACATCGGTCTCGAACGAGACAGCATCGCCACGCTTGATGAAAGTGCGCTGCAGCTGGCGCCCGGCCTCGCGCCACCGGACCACATACCGGCCTTGGCGCTTCTGAATGCTCACGGTCCGACGATTCTGTCGCGAATCGCCTCGAGGTGGGCGATGCTTCCCGGCCGCGTTGGAAGGTTGTCTCGCGCGCACGCGAGGTCTCCGTGGTGGCCGTGCCTGCGAAGCCGGTGGGACGGCGATCCGGCTGTTAGCGCACGCTTCGAACCACGCCTCGACGGCAGTGACCTTGACGATCCACCGGCCGCCGATCAACGAGGCATTCAGCTCGCCGTTCCTGATCGCGCGCCTGACAGTCCGGTGCTCACATCGCGCCATCTCTGCCACTTCCTGGACGGTCAGGTACGGACTGTTCACAACCACATCTACCGGCTTAGGTCCGGGACCTCCTAAGGCTGGTCAAACACCAAATCAGCCAATTACGCAAAGGGCCAACCAACATGTCTCCCGGCTCGAACGGAAAGCTCGGCTTGAGCGGAGGTCAGCGCTGCGCGGGACCGTCGGCTGGCGCGTGCTCGAGCCTCCAAATCAGGTTCTCGAGCTCTCCGGCAACGCTCCGGGCTTCGCGCACGGCCTCACGAACGCCGTCGGCATCAAGCGCCGCCCGCCGCCGGTGACTGGCGACCTCCCGCT
>DASXDD010000039.1:0-1581 GCA_036490775.1 Solirubrobacteraceae bacterium
CGAGCGCCGCCGGCTCGAAGCCGGTCACGTAGCCGGCGAAGTCGAAGTGCTGCTCGGTCCAGTCGCGAATCGAGGGCAGCCCCGGACCGAACGACGACGCGACGATGTCGTCCGGGTCGCCGACGAAGACCGACCGGTCGCGCACGCGCGGGAAGCGCGCGAGCTGCTCGAGCATCTCGGCGTTGTAGTCGGCCGTCAGTGCCGCCTCGCGCGCGCCGCCCTCGGGCATCGGCAGCCAGCCGACGAAGTCGGTCAGCCATGCGTACGCGGCGGACTTGAGCTCGGGGTTCTCGTGCAGGAAGTAGTCGAGCTCCCACGCCTCATCGCCGATCCACAGGTCGTATGGCTCGTCGCGCACGACGTCGTGGAAGACCATGAAGTTCGAGACCAGGATCTCGTCCATCCGCCGCCACGCAGTGAATACGTCGAGGGAGTGCTCGATGGCCTCGGACTGGATGTGGCCGGACTCGTTGGCGAGCTGCCCGCTGGCGGGGTGGATGCGCTCTCCCTCGGCCTCCAGCACGCGGGTCACGGGGTCCTGGGCAAGCCAGTCGATCTCGAGATCTGGATGCAGCTCGCGCAGCTCGCGGGCGATCGCGAGGTCGCGGCGCGCGTGGCCGAGTCCGATCGGGGAGGAGATGTACAGCGCGCGCCTGGCGCCCGTGACCGCACGCCGCCAGCGCGCCGGCGGCGGCGGCGGGCAGATGAACTCGCGCAACAGCAGGTTCAGCTTCACCGGATCGCGGACCATCGGCAGATGGCCGGAGCCTTCGAGCGTCACCAGCTCGCCGCCGGTCGCCTGCGCCAGCGCCGCGCCCTGTGCAAGCGGGCGCACGCGGTCGTCATCGCCGTGAATCACGAGCGTCGGACAGCGGACGCGCGCGCAAGTTTCGCGCATAGCCTCGTGGCGCGAGAGCCCGAGCGCCGCGGTCGTGTCCACCAGCGTCTCGGGATCGGTGTCGAGCGCCCATCCGATGCCGTCCTCGATCTGCTTGGAGGAGTGCGGCTCGCTGATGCACTGCGCGAAGAAGAACTCGAGGAACTCGTGGTAGTGATCCAGCCAGTAGTGGCGGTTGTACTTCGCCCAGCCCTCGTCTGTGTCGAGCTGCTCATCGAACGCGTAGCGCTGGCGCTCGGGGTGTCCGGGGACGAGCCCGACCGCCGGACCGATGTAGACGATCCCGTCGACTCGCTGCGGATGATCGGCGGCGAGCAGCGTGCCCCACAGCGCGCCGCAGGACAGCGCGACCAGGGTCGCGCTGCTGGTTGCGGTCGCGTCCATCACGGCGAGCGCGTCGGCAGCGAACTCGTCGGTGCGATACGCCTCTGCACCCCGCGGTCGCGATGAGCGGCCGTTACCGCGCCCGTCGCAGGTGAGCACTCGGCAGTGCCGCGCGAGGTACGGGATCTGCGCCTTCCAGAAGCGCGAATGAACGATCGACCATGTCGGCAGCAGGAACACCGTCCGCTCGCCGTCGCCGTATCGCTCCCAGGACGTCCGTACCCCGTCGCGCTCGACGTAGCCCTGCTCGTCCGGATAGCGCGCGCGCGTCTGCTCGCCCCCGGCGGGGGGGGGGGGGG
>DASXDD010000040.1:0-25406 GCA_036490775.1 Solirubrobacteraceae bacterium
GGGCGAGATGTAGCCCTTGTCGAACTGCATGCCCTCGGTGAACTCGAGGTCCATGCCGAACGTCTGGCCCTCCTCGACGTTGACCACGCCGTCCTTGCCGACCTTCTCGATCGCGTCGGCGATCACGTCGCCGATCTCGTCGTCGCCGGCGGAGATCGTCGCCACGCGGGCGATCTGCTCCTTGCCGGAGATATCGACCGACTGCGACTCGATGTTCTTGACGACCTGCTCGACCGCCTTCTCAATCCCGCGCTTCAGTCCAAGCGGGTTGGCGCCGGCGGCGACGTTCTTCAGGCCCTCGCGGACGATCGACTGGGCCAACACCGTGGCCGTCGTCGTACCGTCGCCCGCCACGTCGTTGGTCGCGGTCGCGACCTCGCGGACGAGCTGCGCGCCCTGATTCTGGAAGACATCCTCGACCTCAATCTCACGCGCGATCGTCACACCGTCGTTGGTGATCGTCGGCGCGCCGAACTTCTTGTCGAGGACCACGTACCGGCCCTTGGGGCCAAGCGTGACCTTGACCGCGTTGGCTACCGCGTCGACGCCCAACTCCAGCGCCTTGCGGGCCTCCGCCTCGTACTTCAGTTCCTTATGTGCCATATACCTGGTTCTCCTGGAAGGGGGTTAGGACTGGACCTTTGCCAGCACGTCGGACTCGCGGAGGACAAGAAGCTCCTCGCCGTCGACCTTGATCTCGGTGCCGCCGTACTTGCTGTAGAGCACCTCGTCGCCTTCGGCGACGTCGAGCGGCGTGCGCTTACCGGTGTCCTCGTTGACCTTGCCGTCGCCGACTGCGAGCACCTTGCCCTTCTGGGGCTTCTCCTTGGCGGTATCGGGCAGGACGATGCCACTGGCGGTGGTCTCCTCCTCCTCGATCGCCCGTACGATCAACCGATCGCCTAGGGGCTTGAGCTTCATCTATGCAACCTCCGAGTTGGGAAGGGGAATTGCCTCGTTGAGCGTTTGGCACTCTGCCTATGAGAGTGCCAGCGCCTTAGAGACTATAGCTCGCGAGTCGCGTCGTGCAAGGGAAATTTGGCACTCTCGGTGGTTGAGTGCCAGGGGGTGCGTACGTGGGTGCGAACGTGGGACCTCCTCCTCAAGTAGGTCCCACGCTCACACCCACATCCTTTCCTTGGCCGTGTTGGCCGGGAGCGCGGCGAGACCGCCCGGGCCCCCGGCCCGCACCCCGGGGATTACGTTCCATTGAGCGCCGTCGCGTCGTCCGATGGAACAAAACCCCCGCCCAGCGGGGGTTACGTTCCACGCGGCGCGGCAGAAGCGGCGCGTGGAACGTTATCCCCGCCCAGGAACCTCCCCCCAGGAACCCCCAGCGCCAACGGCGTAGGCTCAGCCGATGCCCGCCCCCTACCCCTGCCCCTGCTGCGGGCACCTGGTCTTCGCCGAGCCGCCGGGCTCGTATGACATCTGCAAGGTCTGCTTCTGGGAGGACGACATCGTGATGCTCCGCTGGCCGACCGCCGGCGGCGGCGCCAATCACGCGTCGCTCGTCGAGGCGCAGGGCAACTACGCCGAGTTCGGCGCGGCCGAGCGCCGGGTGCAAGGGTTCGTCCGACCGGCGACCGAGGACGAGCCGATAGAGGACGGCTGGCGCCCGATCGACCTCGAGCGCGACAGCTTCGAACCGCCCGCCGAGCAACAGGGGCCGTGGCCCGGCGACTCAACGGTCCTCTACTGGTGGCGCCCCAGGTTCTGGCGCCGCGATCCTGGGCGCTAGTTCTGGGCCCCGCCGAGGCCGTGGATGCGGTCGCGCAGTTCGGGCGGGTTCTCGATGATCTGTGAGAAGCGGACGACCGTGACGGTGTCGTCCATCGCGACCTTGCGGCCGTAGATCTGCTCGAGGAAGTGCACCATCTCGTCGACGCGGCGGAACTCGGGGTTGTCGTGCTCGATGTCGCGCGGCGACAGGTCCTTGACGCGCTTGACCTCAACCTGGTCGATCACCGCGTTGAAGATCTTCTCGCGAGGCGAGTGCTGATAACCGATCGTGACGAGCACGCAATCGTTCTTGCGGTACTTGTGGGACTTGTCGCCCAACCGAATCGTCGCGGTCTTGCGACCACGCCGCAATTGGTCTGCAAACACGGAGGAGTAGAAGTTCAGGACACGCACGGCTCGCCAGCCTATCGCTCGGATGCCAATCGCGACAATGCGCGCTGCACCATCTCCCGCTCGCCCGCGTAGGTCAGCGACTGCGCGGCCTCCTCAAGCGGCATCCAGCGCGCGTCCTCGATCTCGTGGTCGTGGTCGCTGAGATCGCCCGAGACGTACCGAAACAGGAAGAACGCGACGCGCTTAGCCCTCCGCCGGCGTTTGCGCTCGTAGGTGTATTTCGTCTCCCCGAGGGGCTCGATCAGCTCCGCGGTAACGCCGGTCTCCTCGGCGACCTCGCGGGTCGCGGCCTGCTCGGCCGTCTCGCGACCGTCGGGATGACCCTTGGGCAGCCCGAGCACGCGATTGCCGCTCGAGTCGCGCTTGACAGGCACGATCACGATCAGCTCGTCGCCGCGCACGACCACGCCCCCCGCCGAGAACTCTGGGTCGGCCACTCAGACGGTCCTAGTAGACGTAGCGCTCGAGCGCAGCCGGATCATGGACTACTAGCTTTCCACGACCCTGGCTGATTATTCCCGCGCGCTCGAGCACGGCCAGGAAGCGACTGGCCGACTCACGCGAAGAGCCGGCCATCTGCGCAAGGCTCGCCTGGGTGGAAGTGATCAGCACGTCGCCCTCGACGACCCCCTCAGCGCGGGCGCCCGCGACCAGCTGCAGGAGCACCGACGCGACGCGGCTCTGCACCGTCTGAAACGACTGACGCGCGAGCCGCTCGTTGGTCGCGCGCAGCCGCCGGCCCAGCGCCGCCAGCAGCTTCACCGCGATCGCCGGATGCTCGACAAGCAGTCGCCGCATGTCGCGGCCGAGGATCGCGATCGCCTCGGTGGCCTCGATCGCCTCGACGGTCGCCGAGCGCCGCTCGTCGTCGAACATCGCCAGCTCGCCGAAGATGTCGCCGGGCCCGAAGTTGGCGAGCGTGATCGAGCGCCCGTCGGCGTGCTCGCGGATCGCGCGCGCACGCCCGGAGCGGACGACGTAGCACGTGTCGCTCTCGTCGCCCTCGCGGAACACGGCCTCGCGCGCGCCGAACTGGCGCGGGACGGCGACATCGGCGACCCGGACTAGCTCCTCCTCGGCCAGACCAGCGAACGCCGGCACCCGGCGAAGCAGTGCGATCGTGTCCTCGCTGGTGGCCGCCATCCGGCCAGGGATACCAGATCAGGCAAGATCCAGCGCGCGCTCGCGACGCCGATGCGTCAGCAGCGCCCCGATCCACCACGCCAGCGCTAGCACCAGCCCGACCGGGATCAGCACCGCGAGCGCGATCAGCGCGACACCAGCGACGACGACCAGAACCCGTCCCGCGTCGTGCGCGGCCTTGCGCAGCGTGAACCCGCCGCCGCCCGAGTGACCCCCGCCGCCCGCAGGCTGCGTGCGGGCGTTGATCGTGAGCGAGATCGAGCTGAACGAGATCCGGTGTTTGAGGATCGCGAGCGCCGACTCGTCAGCGGCGATCGCCCGTTCGTTGTCGCGAATCTGGGCATGGAGGCTGTCGACCTGCTCGGTCGTGACCGCCGCCGCAAGCTGCTTGAGCAGCGAGGTGTGGAGTGCCTGCGCGTCGGCGAGCCGCCGCGTGGCCGTGCTGAACGCGTTGTTGACGTCCTGGCTGTTGTCGGTTCGCGACACGGCATCGGCGTTGGGCAGCAGCGACAGCTTGGTCATCACCTGCGCGAGCGACGAGCTCGGCACGCTGAGCGAGAGGAACGCGTAGCCGTCGGCGTTGCCGGTCTGGGTGATCGTCGATCGGTTGACGATCCCGCTCTGCTGGCCGATCACGTCAAACGCCTCCTGGGCGACGTCGTCGACGTGATTGGGCGCGGTCACCAGTGTGAGCTGCGCCGATTGGATCGTCTTACGGCCATTGCTCGGCGGCTGCGGCGAGGAGGCCGAGGCAGCGCTCGACGACGCAGCGCCATGCGACTGCCCGGACAACCGGCTCGGCGCCGGCGTCTTGGCCGCCGAGCTGTCCGCGCTCGACGCACTCGACGCACTCGACGCGCTCGACGCGCTCGAGCCCGCCGACGAACCGGAGCCCGCCGACTCGGTGGCGACCCCGCTCGAGGCGGCGCTGCTCGACGCACTGCTGCTCGGCCCGGCGCCCCGCAGGTTCGGCGCAACGAATACGAGCAGCGCCACGATCGCCGCGAGCGCGATGCTCGCGCCGCCGAACGTCAGCCATCCGCGGCGACCGGCGGGCGCCGGACCGTCGGAGCGCGCGGCCTGACCGAACCGCCCGCGAACGCGCTCATCGAGCGTGTGCGCGAACGCCGGCTCGGGCGTCGGCCGGTCGTCGGTCAACAGCAGCGCAAGCTCGGCGAGCTCGGCGTACTTCGGATCGACCGGCTCACCGGCGACGGTCGCGTCGATCGCATCCAGGGCCGCCTCAATTTCAGGATCCATCGGTGTGTCGTCAAGCCGTCGCATTGCACGCCTTCCTGAGCTTCTCCATCGTGCGGAACAGCAATGTGCCCGCGTTGGACTCGCTGACGCCCAGCACTCGGGCGATCTCCGCGTTCGAGAGGCCGCCGTGGAACTTCAGCGCGACGATCTCGCGCTCGCGCGGGGGCAGCGCCGAGAGCGCCTGGCGCACGACCGTGCGGGCCAGCGCGACCTCGGCGCCGTCGTCAGGCGCCTGCGCGTCGACGTCCTCGGGATCCACCGCGAGCTTCGCGACGCGCCGGCGCAGGCGGAGCTCGTCGAGCGCCGCGTTGCGCGCGATTCCGAACAGCCACGCGCGCTCATCGCCGCGACGGCGGTCGAACGTGCGCCGGCGCCGGTAGGCCCGCTCGAACGCCTGCTCGGTGACGTCCTCGGCCGCGCTGCGGTCGTGCAGCAGCGTGGCCACGTAGGCGTAGACGTCGCCCCGGCTCGAGCGATACAGCTCCTCGAAGCGCTCCCAGCTCGTCTGCGCCTGGTCTGACCCGCGTGTGGCGGTGCCAATCACATCCTGACTACGTGCGGGCTGGCGTTTCATCACAAACAAATCGACATCGTGCCGCTCGAACGCCTCTAGATGCCAAAATGTTGCGCGTAGTGCGGAGTCGTATTGCCACGGGCGCGTTGCTCGTCGTACTTCTGGCCGTGGCGCCGCCTCAGGCGTTCGGACAGGGGACGAGCGCCAGCCCGACGCCGAAACAGGTCGCCAGCGCGGTCCGCCGCGCCGAGCGGTCGAAGTCGCTGTGGGCGACCGTCAACATCTGCGACACGCACAGACACCCACGCATGATCGGGATCCGCGGCCAGGTTCCGGCGCTTGGTTTTCCGGCGTCGATCTCGATCAAGATCGGCGTCGAGTTCTGGTCAAAGACGACCAAGCGGTTCACGCCCGATCCCGACGCCACAAAGCTGATCCGGCTGACGTCGGTCAGCAACGGGATTCACCAGCGCGGCGTGATGTTCCAGTTCGCGCGGCACGCGGGCCGGCTGCGCGGCACGGCCACGTTTGCGTGGAAGCGCCGCGGCAAGCTCGTCGGCAGCGCCCAGCGCGTGACCACGCCCCGCCACCGCGACGCCGACTTCGGCGATCCCGCCGGCTTCAGCGCCGGCACCTGCACGATCAAGTAGCCGCGAGCGCCGCGAACAGCCGGGGATCGTTGGTAATCACGCCGGTGACGCCGAGCTTCTCGAGCGCCACCAGCCGCGACAGCTCGTCCACCGTCCACACGTAGAGGTCGCCGTCGGCGCGTCGCACGCTCTCGACCAGCCTGCGGCTCACCAGCCGCCAGTGCACCATCAGCGCGTCGCAGCGCTTGGCGCGGATCGCCGCCGCCGCCTGAGCGGGCAGCACGACGCGCAGCGCCTGCGCCGCGGCGAGCGCCGCGACCGCGGTCGTGCGCGAGCGAAACGGGTCGCGTTTGAGCTTCGGGACCGACCATCCGAGCCGCACTCCCGGCTCGGCGGCGCGGATCGCCTCAAGGCTCTCGCGGTACTGAGTCGAGATCAGCGCGCGTTCGAGCAGCCCAGCTTCCCGCAACGCGTCGAGTACGGCGAGCTCGTAGCCGGGCAGCTTCAGGTCGAGGTCGAGCTCGACGCCGTCGAACCGCTCAGAGCCGAGATACGCGAGCGTCTCGGGGAGCGTGTGCGGCGTCCGCGAGGCGGCGTCTACGTAGTCGTGGGCGAGCATCAGCCGGTCACCGCCGCGCTCGGGCAGCACGTCGAACTCGATCATGTCGACGCCGGCCGCTACCGCCGCGTCAAAGCTGGCGTGCGTGTTGCCGGGAGCGATCAGATCGGCCCCCTTGTGGCCGACTCGCCGTAGTTGCGTCACTTTTGGCATCCCGGACACCAGTATGTCGTGCGGTTTGCGTCGCCTTGGCCACGTGCGACGATCTTCATACCGCAGCGCCGGCAAGGCTGCCCGACGCGCCGGTATACGCGCGGGTCAATCGTCCGCGGACCGTCGCGCGCCGACAGCGACATCCGCGGCCGCAGCGCCTCGACGATCGCGACCGCCTCGGCATCCGGCACTTCAGACACGCGCCGCCACGGGTCGATCGACGCCTCCCAGCACCCCTCGGCCTTCCAGATGTTCCCGATCCCGGCGACGTTTCGCTGGTCGAGCAGCGCGTCGCCGATCGTGCGCGTCTGGTCGTCGGAGCGCAGGCGGGTCAGGAATCGCTCGGCGTCGAACCGCTCGGCGAGCACGTCGGGCCCGAGTGCGGCCAGCCGCTGGTCAAAGCGCGTCCGGCCCTCGGTCACGAGCTCGAGCAGCGGCCCGTCAAACTCGATCACCTCGTGGCCGCGCGCCTTGAAGACGATCCACGCGCGCGACGCCGAGCGACGCCAGCGGCCGCCGGTCGGATAGACCGCCCATGCTCCGCTCATGCCCAGATGAGAGTGCAGCACGAGGCCGCCCTCGAAGTGAACGAACAGGTGCTTGCCGTGGGTGTCGACGTTCGTCACCGTGCGGCCCGACAGCCGCTCGGGCCAGCGGTCGAGCCCGTGGCGCGGGTGCGGGGTCGCGATCTCGTCGGGCGCCACCCCTTCCAGGACCGGGCGGATCCGATTGGCCGCCCACGCGATCGTGTCCCCTTCCGGCATCGCTGGCCCGCGTGCGTCAGGCGGTCAGCGTCAGCCGCCGCGGACCTTCCTGGAAGCCGTGCGCGACGAGCGCCGGAGCCAGCGGTGAGGTCATCGACGGCTCGCCGTCGACGCGCTCGAGCGCCAAGCGCTTGATCGCACCGCTTCGAACGTGGTCGACGAGCGCCGCGAGTGCCGGCTCGATCCGCGGGTCGCCGGCGGCGACAAGCGTCTGCAGGGCGCGCCCGGCTCGCTCGAGGTACAAGATCGGTACGCCGCCGGCGAGCACGACGTAAGCGCCGGCAGCGCGCGCCGGCCGCCGAGAAGCGTCATCGCGGGCGGTCCACGGCAGCGCGGCGCCGTATGGCTGCGCCGGGTCGACGGCGGCCAGCACGATCGGCGGCTCATCGGCCGGAGGCTGCGCGCGCAGCCGCTCAACCGCCCCCGGCAACGCGAACTGCGCGCCGCCGAGGCCCTCGACGAAGTAGCCGCGACGGGCGACCCCGAGCGTCTCGAGCGCAGACAACTCGGCATAGATCGCCGAGAAGCCGCCCGCGACTCCCTCGGCGAGCACCTGCTCGCGGGTCAGCACGCCGTAGCGCTCGAGCAGCAGCTCGGCCAGGGCGCGCCGCCGAGCGCTCGGGTCCACGTCCAACGAGAAAAGCGGCGCGGTCAATGACCAGCGGCCCTGGACCTGGGCGTCGGCGCCGCTGCGGCGGCGGGCCCCGAACCGGCCCGCACGGCGCCGCGAATCTCGCGAGCGCTCGCGTTGAGCCCGCGCCAGCGTCAACCGCGGCGCGCGCAACGGCGCGAACGCATCGTTGGTCGCCTCGCCGGCCCACGCGAGATCCCATAGCGCCTCCTGGAGCTGCTCGGGTGCGAGCTCGACGTCGACCAGCAGGTCGCTGAAGAAGCACGCCCCGGCCGCGAGCCTCGCGCGCACCAGGTCGTGATGCTCGAGATCGGTCTTCACCGCCCCGGCGCCGCGCAGCTGCGGCGGCCCGAGCTCGGCCAGGTCCTCGCGGAAGTACAGGGCGACCCGCCCCGAGTTGCGGCCGAGCGCGCCCGCGCCGATCCAGGCGATCTCGCCGCTTGCGCACAGCTGATCGATCCACGCCGGCGAGTAGGCGCCGACCCGGCGCGGCAGCACGTCGCGTTCCCAGGCGTCAGCGGGCAGCGCCAGACCCTGGAGCGGCACGAGCGCCTCGCGCAGCCGGTCGACCCCGGCGCCGGAGGCCGGGTGGCGATCGACGTTCTGCCACGCCGGCAGGAATCGCGCGAGCGCGCGGTGATCGACCGGCTCAACCTCCTTGCGCAGCACCGCCAGCGACGCGCGGCGCAGCCTGCGCAGCACCTCCGGGTCACACCATTCGCGCTCGGTCCCTCCGGGTCGGAGCTCCCCGCGAACCAGCACGCCTTCGCGCTCGAGCTCGGTCAGCGCAGCCGTCGGGTCGACGCCGTAGCGATCGCGCAGCTCGGCCAGCGTGAAAGGTCCGTGGGTCGCCCCGTAGCGCCGGACCAAGCGCGAGAGGGCGTCGGGCACATCGTCGAGGAACGCGGCGGGGAGGCCGCCTGGCGGCGCGACGCCGAGCGCGTCGCGATACAGCCCCGCGTCGGCGGCGTCGATCCAGCGCTCCTCGCCGCCGATCCGGACGTTGATCGCGCGCCGCTCGGCACGCAGCTCGGACAGCATCGGGGCGGCGTCGACGCCGTCGAGCACGCGCAGCGCCGCCTCGGCACTGGAGATGTCGCCGATCGTTCGCAGGATGTCGTGCAGTCCATCGCGGGTGCCGGCGCGGCGGATCTCAGACAGGAACTGGAGGTCGTCCTCGACCTGGGCGAGCGCGGCTGGATCGATTAGGTCGCGCAGCTCCTCCTGGCCGAGCAGCTCGCGCAGCAGGTCGCGGTCCAGCGACAGCGCCGCCGCGCGCCGTTCGGCGTTGGGCGTGTCGCCCTCGTACATGTACGTCGCCACGTAGTCGAACAGCAGCGAAGACGCGAACGGCGACGCGGTCGAGGTCTCGACCTCGATCAGCGAGATCTCGCGGCGATGCAGCTGCGTCAGCAGCTCGACCAGGCCGGGAACGTCGAGCACGTCGCGCAGACATTCGCGGTAGGTCTCGAGCACGATCGGAAACTCGCCGTACTTCTTGGCAACCTCGAGCAGCGACTGGGCCTTGAGCCGCTGCTGCCACAGCGGCGTGCGCTTGCCGGGCCGCGCCCGCGGAATCAGCAGCGCGCGCCCGGCGTTCTCGCGAAACCGCGCGCCGAACAGCGCGCTCGCCGACAGCTCGGCGACAACACGGTCCTCGACCTCGTCGGGGTCGATCAGCACGAGGTCGGCGCCCGGCGGCTCCTCGGCGTCGGGGAGGTGAACAATGATCCCGTCGTCGGACCAGATCGCGTCTGATTCGAGCCCGATCTCGTCGCGGATCCGCGCGCTCAGCGCAAGCCCCCAGGCCGCGTGCACGCGCCCGCCGAACGGCGACAGGATGCACAGCCGCCAGTCGCCGATCTCGTCGCGGAAGCGCTCGACCACGATCGCCCGATCCGACGGCACGACGCGCGTGGCGGCTTCCTGCTCCCGCAGGAATTCGACGAGGTTGGTGGCCGCACGGCGATCGAGGTCGTAGTCGGCCTGCAGCTTCTCGGGCTGCTGGCCGACGGCCCATCGCGAGAACGCGCCGATCGCCTCGCCCAGCTCCTTCGGGCGCCCCATGCCGTCGCCCTTCCAGAACGGGACTGCCCCAGGCAATCCCGGCGCCGGCGTGACGATTACGCGGTCGCGCCCGATCTCCTCGATTCGCCAGGTGCTCGCGCCGAGTAGGAACGTCTGACCCGGACGGGCCTCGTAGACCATCTCCTCGTCGAGCTCGCCGACCCGCCGTCCATCGGGCAGCGTCACCGCGTACAGGCCGCGGTCGGGGATCGTGCCCGCGTTGGTGACCGCCAGCTGGCGTGCCCCCGTCCGCGCGCGGAACGTCCCCGCGACGCGGTCCCAGATGATCCGCGGGCGCAGCTCGGCGAACTCCGAAGACGGATAGCGACCGTCGAGCATGTCGAGCACGTTCTCGAGCTGAGCGCGGCTGAGCTCAGCGTAGGAGTGCGTGCGGGTGACGAGCTCGTAGAGGTGGTCGACGGCGACTGGGTCGTCGTCGGGAGCGGCGGCCGCAATCGCGACGATCTGCTGGGCGAGCACGTCGAGTGCGTTGCGAGGCACGACGGTCGTCTCGATCTCGCCGGCACGCATCCGCTTGGCGACGACTGCGCACTCCAGCAGGTCGGCGCGGAACTTCGGGAAGATCCGCCCGCGGCTGATGTCGCCGACCGAGTGCCCGGCGCGCCCGATCCGCTGCAGGCCGCGCGCAACCGACTTCGGCGACTCGACCTGGATCACGAGGTCGACGGCGCCCATGTCGATCCCGAGCTCGAGCGAGGAGGTCGCGACCAGACATGGAAGCTCGCCGGCCTTGAGCATCTCCTCGACGACGGTGCGCTCCTCGCGCGCGAGCGAGCCGTGGTGCGCGCGTGCGATGTCCTCACCGGCGAGGTCGTTGAGGCGCAGCGCCAAGCGCTCGGCGCCGCGGCGATTGTTGACGAACAGGATCGTCGAGCGGTGCTCGCGGATCAGCTCGAGCAGCTCGGGATAGATCGCCGGCCAGATCGACCGGCGCGTCGCTTCCGAGCCGCCGACGAGCGAGTCGAGGTCGGGCGCCGGCGTGGCGTCCGGCTCGACCATCGACTCGACCGGGACCTGGATCTGAAGGTCGAGCTCCTTGCGCACACCCGTGTCGACGACCCGGCAGTTGCGCTTGGGGCCGACGAGGAAGCGCCCGATCTCCTCGAGCGGCCTCTGCGTGGCCGACAGCCCGATCCGCTGCACCTCGCGGCCGGCCGCCTCGGTCAGGCGCTCGAGCGTCAACGCGAGGTGCGCGCCGCGCTTGGTCGCCGCGACCGCGTGGATCTCGTCGACTATGCACCAGCGCGCGCCCTCGAACAGCGCCTGTGCGCGCCCGGTGAGCATCAGGTAAAGCGACTCGGGCGTAGTGATCAGGATGTCGGGCGGCTCTCGCAGCATCGCCTGGCGCTCGCGTTGCGGGGTGTCGCCGGTTCGCACGGCGACCCGCAGATCGGCGCCGATACCGCGCAGGGGAGTGCGGAGGTTGCGGTCGATGTCGTAGGAGAGCGCCTTCAGCGGCGATACGTACACGAGCCCGATCCGGCGCTCGCCGTCGTCGCGCTGCTCGCTCGCGAGCCGGTCGATCGCCCACAGAAACGAGGCGAGCGTCTTGCCCGAACCAGTCGGCGCGGAGATCAGCACGTGCTCTCCCGAGGCGATTGCCGGCCACGCCTGAGCCTGCGCCGGCGTCGGCTCGGCAAACGCTCCGAGGAACCACTCGCGGGTGACAGCGCTGAAGTCAGAGAGCGGCATTGCTGCCAGGTTAGAGGGCGCGCTACCTGGGCTCGGGATCCATGAACGCGACCGCCAGGCCAAGGCCCGCGGACCGCCGCAGCGTCGCGATCCGCCGGCCTGGCTGGACCGCGGGGCGCGCCTCGCCGAGGTCGTCGCCGAGCCGCGCGCGCAACGCGTCAAGGTCTGAGACGATCGCGACCAGGCCCCAGAATCGCGTGTCTCCATCAGGCGCTTGGACGATCTCCATGATCGCCGGGCCGAGGCGACGAAAGCCCTGGCGCGCGCCGTTTCGCTCCGATTCCCGCCGCAGCGGCATCCCGCGATCGGCGAGCGCCGCCGCGGTGCGCTCAAAGTCCGGCGTGAGGATCACGACGTGGTCGAGCGCGATCGCTCCGTTGGGATGTTCGCTGGGATCGGCACCCGCCGCCACTCGGTCGACTGACTCGTCAATCAGCGGCGTGGGCGGGGTGTCAACCACGCGCGTCGGCAGGCCGTCGATCGCATCCGTCGCCTCGATCCCACGAAGCGTCCAGCCGGTGATGCCCTCCCCCGGCATCCCGAGTCGCATCGTCACGCCGCCGAGTCGCAGCGTGCCCTCGGCGCCGACCTCAAACCCGAGCCTTGCCCACTGCTCCCGCGAGTCACCCAGATCCAGCTCGGCGAGCTCCGGCCGCGACACGCTCAGCCGACGAGCAGCACGAGCTTGCCGCGCACGTGCCCGGTCTCGCTGAGCCGATGCGCCTCGGCGATCTGATCGAGCGAGAACGTCTGCGCAACCGGAAGCGAGAAGCGCCCGGACTCGATCAGCTCTCCAATCTCGGCGAGCGCGTGGACGGCACGCCCGGTTCCCATCCCGCCGCTGAACGTCGCGCCGGTCTCCTGGGCACCCTGGTAGTCGGCGACCGTGACCACGCGCTCCGGGCCGCCGGCGAGCTCGACGAGCGCCGGCAGCGCGCCGGCGCCGGCCGCGTCGAGCGCCGCGTCGACGCCGTCGGGGGCGAGCTCGCGGACGCGTTGCGCGAGGCCGTCGCCGTAGGTCGTGGACTCGGCGCCGAGCGAGCGCAGGTACTCGTGGTTGCCCTCGCTTGCAGTGCCGATCACGCGCGCGCCGCGATCGCGGGCAATCTGGACGGCGGCGCTGCCGACGCCGCCTGCGGCGCCGTTGATCAGCACGGTGTCGCCCGAGCCCACCCCCAGCAGATCGAGCGTGCGTACCGCCGTCTCGACTGCCACCGGCAAGGCGCTGGCGTGCGCGTAGTCCAGCGATGGCGGGATCCGGGCGTAGTCAGAGGACAGCGCCAGCTCGGCGGCACCGCCGCCGCCGGCGGCAAATCCGAACACGCCATCGCCGGGCTTGACATCGGTGACCCCGTCGCCGATCGCATCGACGACTCCGGCGAGCTCGCGACCGGTGGTCATCGGCAGCTCGCCGCCCATCGCGCCGCCGCGCACCTTCCAGTCGATCGGGTTGATGCCAGCGGCGCGGACCGCGACACGGATCTGGCCGGCCGCAGGCTCGGGATCCGGGAGCTCGACGAGCTCGAGTACCTCGGGTCCTCCGAACTGACTGAACTGGACGGCCTTCATCGCGTCGCGCCTACGTTACGCCACTCCCGATGCCAGCTCCCGGGCGCGCGTGAACACGGCGTCGATCATCTCCTCGGTCAGCCGCCCGGTGAACGTGTTCTGCTGGCTCGGGTGATAGCTGCCGAGCACCGTCAGTCCGTCGAGCTCCGCCTCGGCCTCGTGGCCGAAGCGTGGGCGCGGGCGCGGCACCGCGATCTCGAGTTGCGCAAGCGCGCGGAATGCGACCTCCCAGGCGAACCCGCCGAGGCACACGATCACGCGAGCCGCGCTCAGCAGCGACAGCTCGCGGACCAGGTAGGGCATGCAGTTGTCGCGCTCGGCCGGGAGCGGGCGGTTGGCGGGCGGCGCGCAGCGGACCGCCGCGGTGATGTAGCAGCCGTCGAGCCTGAGGCCGTCGTCGCGCGAGACTGAGGTCGGCTGGTTGGCGAAGCCGGTGCGCCAGAGCGACCCGAACAGCCAGTCGCCGGAGCGATCGCCCGTGAAGATCCGGCCGGTCCGGTTGCCGCCATGCGCGGCGGGCGCAAGTCCGAGGACGAGCACCTGCGCGGAGGGATCGCCGAACCCGGGCAGCGGGCGGCCCCAGTACTCCTCCGACGCATACGCGGCGCGACGCTCGCGCGCGACCTGCTCACGCCACGCGACCAGCCGCGGACACCGGCGACAGTTGACGACCTCGCGTTCGAGCGCCGCGAGCCCGCCGGCGCTCACGGACGATCCGCGCCGAGCAGGCCGCCGATCAGCCGATCGATCACCGGCGCGAGCTCGATCACGTGCTCGGGCTCGCGCAATCTCACCTGCCGAGAGACGAGCTCGATGATCGCGCCGACCGCCGCAAATGCGTCGAGCGGCGACTGGAATCTTGCGATCAGCCCCCTGCGCGCAGCCTCGGCGTTCTCGGCGTCGAGCAGGTCGGCGAACTGCTGAACCATCTGATCGCGCCGCCGCGCCGCCGTCGGGCCGGCACCGATGATCTCGACCAGCAGCGTCTGTGCGTACTCGGGGTGCTCGGCGACCGTCATCAGGAACGCCGCCGTCGCCGCCTTCATCCGCAGCCTTGCGTCGGGTCCCGCACCGCTCGCAGCCTCGCCCATCGCCTGGCCGATCTCGAGCGCGGCCGTGTCGAACAGGGCGAGCATGCACTCCTCCTTGTTGGAGAAGTGCTCGTAGAAGGTCGCTTTCGACATGCCCGCGCAGCGGCTGATCGCCTCCGAGCTCGTGCCCGCGAAGCCGACGCGTGCGAACTCCTCGGCCGCGGCGCGCAGCAGCCGCTCGCGCTGGAGCGGCAGCCGCACCTCTAGCGGCGGTGCGTGACGGCCGCGAGCGGAGACTGTCGGGCTCGTCGCCACCTCAGGCCCTCAGCGCGCGGCCGTAGTGCAGCTCGTAGTACTCGCGGTAGGCGCCCGACCGAATCGGCTCCCACCACCAGCCGTTGTCGCGATACCAGTCGACCGTCCGCGCCAGGCCCTCGTCGAAGCGCACCTGCGCGCGCCAGCCGAGCTGCTCGAGCTTGCCCGAGGACAGCGAGTAGCGGCGATCGTGACCGGGCCGGTCGGTGACGTATTCGATCAACGACTCGTCGGCGCCCGTCAGCTCGAGGATCCGCCCGACGACCGCCAGGTTCTCGCACTCGTCCGGGCCGCCGCAGTTGTACGCCTCGCCGGCGACGCCGTGGGCCAGCGCGTGCCCGATCCCACGCCCGAAGTCCTCGACGTAGAGCCAGTTGCGGACTTGGCGCCCGTCGCCGTAGACCGGCAGCGAGTCACCGGCAAGCGCGTTTAGGATCATCAGCGGGATCAGCTTCTCGGGGTACTGGTACGGCCCGTAGTTGTTCGAGCCCCGGCAGATCACGGTCTCGAGCCCGTATGTGTGGAAGTAGCTCGAGACCAGCAGGTCGGCGCCGGTTTTGGTGGCGCTGTACGGACTCGAAGGGGCGAGCGGCGATTGCTCGGTGAACGAGCCCTGCTCGATCGAGCCGTAGACCTCGTCGGTCGAGACCTGCAGATAGCGAAGGCCGTGACGGCGCGCGGCCTCGAGCAGCACGTGGGTGCCCTGCATGTTGGTGACGATGAACGCCTCGGGACCGCTGATCGAGCGATCGACGTGCGTCTCGGCGGCGAAGTTGACGATCGCGTCACAGCCCTCGACGGCCTCGGCGACCGCCGCCGGATCCTCGATCGCGCCCTCGATAAAGCGGATCGCGTCGGCCACGTCATGGAGGTTCTCGCGGCGCCCCGCGTAGGTCAGCTTGTCGAGCACCGTGACATCGTCGGCGTGCTCACGCACGCGCAGGCGTACGAACGTCGAGCCAATGAAGCCGGCGCCGCCACAGACGAGCAGCCTCATGCGGTCCTCATCGCCGCCGACATGTACTCGGCCACTCCCTCGCGCCAGTCCGGGAGCCTTGGCACCGACGCGCCGCGCTCGGTGCGGAGCACGCTGTAGGCGGGACGCGGAGCCGGCCGCGCGAGGTCCTCGGTGCGCCCTGGGTGCAACTCGCAACTCAGTCCGGCGGTCGCCACGACCTCGCGTGCCAGCTCGTACCACGAGCACGAGCCGGCGCCCGCGACGTGTACGACCCCGATTGGAGGCGGATCCTCGGCGAGTGCCACGAGGCCACGGGCGAGGTGGCCGGTGAACGTCGGGCACCCGACCTGGTCGTCGACCACCGTCAGCTCGTCGCGCTCGTCGGCCAGTCGCAGGATCGTCGCCGGAAAGCAGCGGCCGTTGGTCCCGAACAGCCACGACGTGCGCACGATCGTGTGGCGTTCCGGGCAATGCGCCGCGACCTCGCGCTCGCCGGCGAGCTTCGACGCGCCATACACCGAGGCCGGCGCGACCGGATCGGACTCGAGGTACGGCGAGCGCTTGCTGCCGTCAAACACGTAGTCGGTCGAGACCTGGATCATCCACGCGCCGGCGCTCGCCGCCGCCGCCGCGACATTCCCGGCGCCATCGCCGTTGACGGCGTGCGCGGCCTGCGCCGATGTCTCGGCGCCGTCGACGTCAGTCCACGCCGCGCAGTTGACGACGATCTCGGGGGCTCGGTCCCCGATCGCGTCCCGTACGGCGCCGGCGTCGGCGACGTCCAGCTCGTCGCGGGCGAGGCCCACGGTCTCATAGCCGGCGGCCTCGGACGCTCGGACGAGATCCTGCCCCAGCATCCCCGCAGCGCCGGTTACCAGCAATCGCATCGGCGTCAAGCGTACGCGTCCGGTACACCTATTGCGCCATGACGAACTCCGATCGGACCGAGCTGCGCCCCGTCCGCCTGCTGGCGGCGGGTGGCACGATCGCGATGCGAGGCGAGCAGGCGGTGCCGGCGCTCGACGCCGACGAGCTGGTCGAACAGCTGCCACAGCTCGCCTCCGGGCCGCCGCTTCAGACCGAGACTGTGCTCGCGCTGCCGAGCGCTCAGCTGACACTCGACGACGCGTTCGGGCTCGCGCGGCGAGCGTGCGAGGCGGCCCAGGGCGGCGAGGGCGTGGTGATCACGACGGGCACCGACACGATGGAAGAGGTTGCGGTGCTGTGCGCGCTGATGTACGACGGCGACGCGCCGATCGTGGTCACCGGTGCCAACCGCCCCGGCAGCAGCCCAGGCGCCGACGGCCCTGCGAACCTGCTCGACGCGGTCGTGCTCGCGGGGACGCCGATCGCCGCACAGCTGGGCGTCGTGATCGCGTTCGGGGGTGAGATCCACGCGGCGATGACCGTCCGCAAGATCGACAGCACCGGCCCGACCGCGTTCGGCTCCCCGACCGCCGGTCCGCTCGGGCGGATCGTCGAGCGCCGGGTCTGGCTGCACGCGCTCCCGATCCGGCCCAAGCCGCTCGCTGTACGGCGGCTCGCACATCGGGTCACGGTCGTCGGCACGGGGCTTGGAGACGACGGCGAGATGCTCAGGCACGCGGCCGGCTCAAGCGACGGCCTGGTCGTTGTCGCGCTCGGCGCCGGGCACCTGCCGCCCACCGTGCTGCACGAGCTGCGCACCGCGATCGAGCGGGTGCCGGTCGTGATCACCTGCCGGCCGGATCGGTCCTCGATGTTGTTCTCGACGTATGGGTTTGAGGGTGCGGAGGGGGACCTACGCGGGATCGGAGCCGTGTGCGCACCGTTCCTCTCGGCCGCCGCCGCGAGGATCGCGCTGCTCTGCTGCCTGGGGGCCGGGCTCGACCGCGACGGGATCGCGGCTGCGCTCGCGCCGTGGGACGCGGCCTAGCGGCGTAGCGGCCTAGCGGCCGGCTACTCGGGCCAGAAGTCCTGGACCATCTCGCCGTCGCCGCCCTCGGGACGGTCGTTGCCGATCGCGATCATCACCATCCCGTCGGGACCGGCCTCGAAAGCACGGACGACCTTCGGTGCGACGCGGACCACGTCCCACAGGGCGAGATCGACGACGTCGTCATCGGCCTTCATGCGTCCAGAGCCGCTGACGATCACGTACGCCTCCTCCTGCTCTTTGTGGCTGTGACCGAACGGCGTGCGGAAGTTCGGCTGGTAGGCGAAATAGCTGACCCCGAGGTGCTCGGAGTCGATGTGACTACGAGCGAATCGGGCCTCGAGTCCGGACGGGCCGCGGTCGGCGGCGGCGTTGTCGACGTCCTTCATCAGGTTCTTGATCGTGAAGTCGGGCATGTGCTCCTCCCCGGGGGTGGCAATGGTTCACGGAACCTACCGCTCGCAGCGAGACCGCGGTGGTAGGGTCGCGACATGGGCGAACGAACGAGTTACACACCAGGGACGTTCTCGTGGACCGACCTCACGACGACCGATCAGGAAGCCGCAAAGGCCTTCTACACATCGCTGTTCGGGTGGGAGGTGACCGACAACGCGGTCGGCGACGGCGTCTACTACTCGATGGCGCAGCTCGGCGGCAAGGATGTCGCGGCGATCTCGCCACAGCCCGAGCAGCAGCGCGACGCCGGCGTGCCGCCGGTCTGGAACTCCTACATCACCGTCGAGAGCGCCGATGACACGCTCGCGCGCGCCAAGGAGCTCGGCGCGACCGTTCACGCCGACGCGTTTGACGTGATGGACGTTGGGCGGATGGGCGTCGTCCAGGATCCCCAGGGCGCCTACTTCCTCGTCTGGGAGCCCAAGGCGCACATTGGCGCTTCACTCGTCAACGCCCCGGGCGCGATGTCGTGGAACGAGCTCGCAACGCCCGACATGGACGCATCGGCGAAGTTCTACTCAGACCTGTTCGGCTGGAAGGCCGAGCGGATGGAGGGCACCCCAATGGCCTACATGGTCGTCCAGTCGGCGGCCGGAAGGGGCAACGGCGGGATCCGCGAGCAGATGCCGGGCGAGCCGCCCAACTGGCTCGTGTACCTCGGGTGCGAGGACGCCGGCGCGTCGGCGGCGAAGGTCGAGGAGCTCGGCGGCAAGAAGATCTCCGGGCCGTTCTCGATCGGTCCCGGCAACGTCGCGATCGTCCAGGATCCGCAGGGCGGCGTGTTCGCGCTGTACGCGGGCCAGTTCGAGGAGTAGGCCGCTACCTGCGAGCAGTCGGGTCGTTCGCGTCATACTGAGGCGAGTGCAGACGCGCAGGTTGGCTTCCACGGTCGTATTCGTGGCGCTGGTAGCGGCTGGATGCGGGCAGGCTCAGCCCACCGGCTCTGATTCGAGCTCCCAGGCGCAGGCGACAAGCTCCCAGCAGGCCCCGGCGGTTCACGCTCACCCGCAGGCGATCGAACCCGTCGCCGGCGCGGTCGGGCAGTCTGGCCAGCAGTCGAGCGGGCCGTCGAGCTTCAGCGTCGGGTCGAGCTCGGGCGGCCTGGCGCAGCCGGTGTCCGACGCCCAGATCCGACAGGAGCTCGAGACGAGTGGGCTGTCGGCAAGCTCGGCGCACGCGACGCTCGCCCCCGATGGGCTCGCGATCGCTCCCGCCGACGCGCCGCTCCCGGTGCAGAACGTGATCGACGCCGGCAACCAGATCGCGCACCTGCCCTACCGGTTCGGCGGCGGACACGGGACGTTCGAGGACAACGCGTACGACTGCTCGGGCTCGCTCAGCTTCGTGTTCGCGGCCGCGGGCCTGCTGAACACGACGGTCACGTCTGGTCAGCTGATGACCTGGGGCAAGCCGGGCCCGGGCAAGTGGATCACGGTGTTCGCGGCACCGGGCCACACGTTCATGTACGTGGCCGGGCTCCGTTTCGACACGGTCGCGCTCGCCGAGACCGGCTCGCGCTGGTCAGGCAGCGCCGCCGACGAGCCAGACCGGGCAAGCTTCGTCGTGCGCCACCCCGCAGGGTTGTAGCGGGCTGTAACCCGGCTATCCGGCCGCGGTCGCGGTCGCGGCGGCCGCGTCGCGAGCGCCGACGAAGTCGCGGCCGCGGACGAGCGCGAGCGACAGCACCGCGCCGGTCAGTGCGACGATCGCGGCGACCAGCAGGATGTCGTTCATCGCGCCCGCGAACGCGCCGTGAATTGCAGCGGTGGCCTGCGAACGCGCTGCCGCGGGTACCGAGCCGATCACCGTCGCGGCGCCGCCGCCGGCGACCGCGTGGGCGATGCTGCTGAGGTGACCGGCGAGCGGCGTGCCGGCTAGCCGCGGCGCGAGCTTGCTCGAGATAGCACTCTCGAAGATCGCGCCGAGCACGGCGATCCCGGTCGCGATCCCGACCTGGCGGAAGGTCGAGTTGATGCCCGAGGCCATGCCGCTGCGCTGCGGCGGCACCACGCCGATCGCAGTCGACGCGAGCGCCGGGTTGATCAGGCCGACCCCGGCGCCGCCCAGGATGAAGCCGGCGAGCAGCGCCGTCCACTGCGAATCGGCAGTCAGGCCCCGCATCAGCAGTAGCCCGAACCCGACGAGCCCCAGACCACCGCCGAGCAACAGCCGCACGGGGATCCGCTCGGACAGGTTGCCCGACAGCGCACTGACGAAGAACGCGGCCACGGTCACCGGCAGGAACCGCAGCCCCGTCTGGAGCGGTGACAGGCCGAGCACCGTCTGCAGGTAGAGCACCAGGTACAGGAACATCGCGAACATCGACGCCGACACCGCGAACGCGGCGATCGCGGCGCCGCCAAACGTCGGCTTGCGGAACAGGGTCAGGTCGAACATCGCGTCCTTCTGTACGAGCTCGGCGATCACGAACGCGATCAGCAGCAGCGCCGACGCGACGAACAGGCCGACGATCAACGCACTGCCCCAACCCTCGGCGTTGCCTCGGATCAGCGCGAGCACGAGCGTGAATAGCGCCCCGGTGAACGTGACCGTGCCGATCCAGTCGACCCGGGTCGCGTTCGGGTTGCGCGACTCGGTGACCTTGGTCATCGTCAGCACCGCCGCGACGATGCCGATCGGCACGTTGATGTAGAAGATCGACGCCCACCCGAACGCCTGAGTGAGGATGCCGCCGAGCAGCGGCCCAATCGCCGTGGCGCCGCCGATCGTCGCGCCCCAGATGCCCAGCGCCGTACCGCGCTCGCGGCCGTGGAATTCCTGAGCCAGCAGCGCCAGCGAGGTCGCGAACATGATCGCGCCGCCGACCCCCTGCCCGGCCCGGGCGAGGATCAGGAACAGCACGCTGGGCGACAGCGCGCATAGCAGCGAGGTGAAGGCGAACAGGGCGAGCCCGATCGCGAATAGAAGCCGCCGACCGAATAGATCGGCGAGCGTGCCGGTCGTCAGCAGCAGCGAAGCGAGCGTCAGCGCGTATGCGTCGATCACCCACTGGATGTCGGAGAAGCTCGCGTGCAGATCGGTCGCGATCGTCGGCAGCGCGACGTTCACGATCGTGATGTCCAGCAGGAGCATGAACGTCCCTACGCAGACGACGATCAACGTCCACCACTTACGTTCCATTAGCTTGATGCTAAAGCGCGAACGGACGGTGGGGCGTCAGGCTCTGCCGTAGACCGGGATCGTGGCGCCGCTCGTCGCGGTCGCGTCGGGCGACAGCAGGTGCGAGATCACGGTCGCGATCTCCGCCGGCTTGACCCAGCGCTCGTGGGCGGCGTTGGGCATCGACTTGCGGTTGGCGGTGGTGTCGATCACGCTCGGGAGGATCACGTTGCAGCGGATGCCGTCGTCCTTGTATTCGACCGCAACCGCCTGGGCGAAAGCGATCACGGCGGCCTTGGACGCGATGTAGCCGGCGGCGCCCTTGAACGGCTGCAGCGCCGCGCGGGTGCCGACGCACACGATCGCGCCGCCGCCGTTGTCGACCATCTGCGGCAGCGCGGCCTGGGTGACGAGATAGGTCGGGCGCAGGTTGAGCCGGAACTGCTTCTCGAATTCGTCGACCGACGTCTCATGCACGCGCCCGCCGGCCGCAAATCCGCCGACGAGGTTGACGAGACCGCCGAGCGGCGCGCCATCTGATGCCGCCGCCGCCGCGACGACGTCGTTGACCGCGCCCGGTTCGCTGACGTTGGCCTGGATCAGCTCGAGCCCGGGCCGCCGCTGGACGCGCTCGAGCTCATGCTCGACGATCCACGGCACCACGACACGCCATCCGTCGTCGAGCAAGCGCGTCACGACCGCGGAGCCCAGTCCGCCCGTTCCACCAGTAACGATCGCCGTGTGCTCCATCGATTCTCCGTCCGCAGTTCACTCTATCTTCGTCGCGCTATGGAAGTCCGGCAATTTGCGGATGGTTGTGACGTCGGGCAGGCGCTGCTGGTTCGCGAAGTCGAGATGCGCCGACGCAGGGACGGCACCGAATACTTGAAGGCGACGATGGGCGACCGAACCGGGAGCGTCGCGGCCTTGATCTGGGACGGCGTCGACGACGCGCGCGACGTGTGCACCCCAGGCGCGGTGGTGTTCGTCTGCGGCCGGTACTCGGTCCATGCGCGGTTCGGCCCTCAGCTTGCGGTCACCGGCGTGCGGGCCGCCAACGGCGACGAGTTCGAGGCCGACGACCTGCTCGACGGGCCGCCGCGCGCGGCCGAGCAGATGGAGGCCGACCTGCGCGCGCTGATCGAGACCGTCCAGAGCCATCACCTGCGGCGACTGCTGTCGGTCGTATTCGGCGAGAGCTCGCCGATCTGGGCGAGCTATCGCGAAGCGCCGGCCGCCAAGCGTTACCACCAGGCCTACCGTCATGGGCTGCTCGAGCACTCGCTGACGGTCGCACAGGCGGTCGGGGCGATCTCGGCCACGTTCCCCGGGATCGACCGCGACGTGGCCGTGACCGGGGCGCTGCTGCACGACATCGGCAAGCTCGAGGCCTACGAGGTTCAGGACGGAGCGATCTCGATGTCCGACGATGGCCGGCTCTACGGCGAGATCCCGCTCGGCTACTACCGGATCAGGCGCACGATCGAGCGCCTCGACGGGTTCCCGCGAGAGCTCGCGCAGGCGGTTCTGCACATCATCCTCAGCCACCACGGGTCGCTGGAGCACGGCAGCCCAGTCGTTCCGTGCACGCGCGAGGCGACGCTCGTGCACATGATCGACAACCTCGGCGGCCGGCTGGGCAGCTTTGACAGGCTTGAGAAGGAGCTGCCCGCCGGCGAGCTTTGGTCGGGCTACGACAAGGCGATCGGTGGCGGCGCCTATTTCGCTACCCGCGCTCAGGCAGAGCGCGAAGCCGCGTAGCGGATCGCACGAGGATCGCGCCGCGAGCGCGCCGACGCGGCGCGGCGGATGCTGATCACTGCCAGCGGCGCGAGCAGCACCGTTGCGGCGGCCTCAACGGCGATCGCGATCACGATCACCGAGCGGTAACCGTCCTCGGAGAACCCGAACAGCGTCCCGCTCTCGCTGATGAACAGGGCGATCAGTGAGCCGACGGCGATCGCGAGGCCCGCGAGCGACAGTGTGGCGACGGCCACGTTGGAACGGCGTTCGTCGAGCAACCGCTGCCACGGAACGAGCAGGCCGAAGCCGACGACGCCGGCGCCGATTGCGTTGAGTAGGAACAGGGTCCCGATCGTCGGGACTGTCGAGTATCCGGTTGCGTACTGCTGGAGGTGGACAGCGCCCACGCCCAGCACTGAGAGCGCGCCAAGCAGGCGCGCCGCGCGCAAAGTCATTTCTGACCTCCTTGCGTTGCGTGTGGGTGAAGCTCTCTCCCTTACTTAAAACGACGCGCTCAGGGCGAGAACCTTCCCGCGCGGGCCTCGAGGTAGCGGCGCTCGGGGATGCTGGTCGCCATCTGGGCGGCGCGCCGGTAGCTGTCGGCAGCGCTCGTTCGGTCGCCCGCCATCTCCAGCATGTGCGCGCGGACGGACTCGAGCCGGTGGGTACCCGCGAGCCCGCCGCTTGCTTCGATCTGCGAGAGCAGCTCGAGCCCGGCGTCGGGTCCGCGGACCATCGCGACCGCGACGGCGCGGTTGAGGGTCACGGCTGGATTCGGCGTCGAGCCCTCGAGCAGTTCATAGAGCCCGAGGATCTGGCGCCAGTCGGTGTCCTGCGCCGTCGCCGCCTCGGCGTGGAGCGCAGCGATCGCGGCCTGCAGCTGATACGGCCCGACCGCCGCGTGCGACAGCGAGCCCGTGAGCATCCCGAGCGCCTGTTCGATCATCGGCCGGTCCCACAGCGCGCGATCCTGCTCTGCAAGCGGGACCAGGTCGCCGCTCGGGGTCGCACGGGCACGACGGCGCGCGTGCGTGAGCAGCATCAGCGCGAGCATTCCGGTGACCTCGCCGTCGTCTGGCAGCAGCCGACGCAGCATCCGAGTCAGCCGGATCGCCTCCTCGGCGAGCTCGATCCGCTGCAGGTCGGGGCCCGAGCTCGCGAGGTAGCCCTCGTTGAAGATCAGATACAGCACGTGCAACACCACGGCCAGGCGCTGCGGCCACTCTTCGCTGGGCGGCGTCTCGAAGCCGAGCTCGCTTGATCTGATCGTCTGCTTGGCGCGACTGATCCGCTGGGCCATCGTCGCCTCGGGCACCAGCAGCGCGCTGGCGATCTGGGCGGTCGTCAGGCCGCCGACGGCGCGCAGCGTCAGCGCGAGCTGGGAGACGGGCGACAGCGCCGGATGGCAGCAGAGAAACAGCAGCGTCAGCGTGTCGTCGTGTTCAAGCGGCCGTTCGGCATCGACGCCAGGCTGCGGCGCGTCGCGCGCATGGCCCGTCGCCTCCTCGCGCGCCCGCCGTGCCTGCTCGCTTCGCAGCTCGTCGATCAGCCGGCGCGAGGCGACCGCGATCAGCCAGCCGCGAGGATTGTCGGGCAGACCGCCGGCTGGCCATTGCTGTGCGGCGGCGAGCAGCGCCTCCTGCACCGCGTCCTCGCAGAGGTCGAACTGGCCGTGGCGGCGCACAAGCACGCCGAGCACCTGCGGCGCCAGCTCACGCAGCAGCGGTTCGAAGCCAGGCCTGGGGCCGCTCACATGTCCTCGCCGTTCCGGCCGAGCACCGGGCGGACCTCGACCAGGCCCCACACCGCGTCCGGCACCTGCGCGGCGATCGCCAGGGCCCGCTCCTCGGTGTCGCAGTCGACCAGCAAGAACCCCGCCAAGTGCTCCTTAACTTCGGCAAACGGCCCGTCGGTGGTCATCGTTTGACCGTCGCGGACGGTGACCCGCTTGCCCAGCGAAGGGTCGCCGAGCGCTTCGGAGATGACCAGTTCGCCGGAGTCGGCCAGCTCGTCGCTCAGCGCGTAGTGCCGCCGTCCGAACTCCTCCCGCTCGGTGTCGGACAGCTTCTCCCACCGCTCGTAGAAGTGCGGGTTGCTGTGGATGAGGATTATGTACTTCACCGTGGCCTCCTGGAGTCCTTGACAAATTCTCCGCGCTGGGGTGTCGAAACTGCGATGCCGGTCTCGACACCCCGCTGAAAGCTCCCGCCCAGGGACATTGCCTCGAACGGAGAAGAACTGTGATCGACACCAGCACCAGCAGAGCCCTTGCGGCCGCCACCGACGCAGAGATCCTCGCCGTCCTGGACGAGCACGCCGCCGCACACGCCGCCCGCGACGTGCAGCGGATGATCGCAACCTGCACCGATGACGCTGTCCGCTACACGCTCGCGCCGCCGCTCCAGCAGGGACCCGATACCCCGTACGGCACTCCTGAGGGCCTGCAAGCGTGGCTGGCAACCTTCGACGGCCCAGTGCTCATCGACTACCGCGACCCGGTCGTGACCGCCGACGGCGACGTGGCGTTCGTGCACGCCCTGACCCAGATGACTGCGACCCCGGCCGGCACCACCGACTCGTTCTCTTTCTGGTACCGCTCCACCTTCGGCCTGCGCCGCATCGGCGGCACCTGGCGCATCACCCACCAGCACGAGTCGACCCCCTTTCACATGGACGGCTCCTTCCGGGCCGCCACCGACCTCCTCCCGT
>DASXDD010000041.1:0-17794 GCA_036490775.1 Solirubrobacteraceae bacterium
CCGGCCGTAAGGCGATGCGCGACGGCACTTCGCCGCTCTCGCCGTACCTCCACTTTGGCTGCCTATCGCCGCGCGAGCTCGAGGACCGCACCCCCCACAGCGAGGTCCGCCGGCAACTCTGCTGGCGCGATTTCTTCGCGCACGTACTGCTTCACCATCCGCGGAACGCCCACTCCGAGCACCAGGCCCGGTACCGCGGGACGATCCGGTGGAGCCGTGCGCATAAGCGGTTCGACGCCTGGTGCGAGGGACGCACCGGCTATCCGCTGGTCGACGCCGGCATGCGCCAGCTCAAGCGCGAGGGCTTCATGGACAACCGGGCCCGCCTCGTCGTCGGCTCGTTCCTGACCAAGGATCTCGGGATCGACTGGCGCTGGGGCGAGCGCTGGTTCATGCGCCTGCTGCTCGATGGAGACGAGGCCAGCAACAACGGCAACTGGCAATGGATCGCGTCCGTCGGCGTCGACCCGCAGCCGGTGTCGCGCCGGATCCTCAACCCGGTCCTGCAGCAGGCCCGGCACGACCCGGACGGCAGCTACGTCCGCCGCTACGTCCCCGAGCTCCGCAAGGCCGCGAACGACTACCCGGAGCCGATCGTCGATCACGCCCGGGCGCGCAAAGAGGCGCTCGCCCGCCACGGCGCCGCTCAGCGATCGCCCACCTGAAAAGTACGGGGCCGGAGGCAATTTCTCACCTCCGGCCCCGAACAGCACCTACCCCAGGTGTCCGAAATCGGTTATGCGACGAGCGCCGACACGGTGCCGGACTGGATCAGCTCCACGGTCGCCGCGATGTCCACGTCCAGGAAGCGGTCCCGGTCGAGGAACGGAACGTGCTCGCGGACCAGCCGGAACGCTTCCTGCGTGCGCGGGCTGCACTTCTCCACGCCGCGGAGCTCGAGCGCCTGGCAGCACGCGAGCAGGTGGATCGCGGCGATGTTCTGCGTGAGCTCGACGATCGAGCGGGCGTCGCGCGCGGCGATCGTGCCCATCGAGACCTTGTCCTGGTTGTGACACTCCGTCGAGCGCGAGTGGATCGTGGTCGGGTTGCAGAGCTTCATCGCCTCGGCGGTCATCGCCGACGCGGCGATCTGCATCCCCTTGAAGCCGTGATGGATACCCGCCTCGGGATCGGTCGGCTCAAAGCGCGGGATCAGGTTCGGGGTCAGACCCCGGTTGAACTTCTCGTCGACGATCAGCTCGAGCTGGCGGTCCATCAGATCGCACAGGTTCGCGAGCGCGACCTTGAGCGAGTCCATCGCCTGGCCGACGTGGCCGCCGTAGAAGTTGCCGCCGCTCTCGACACGCCCGCCGGCCACGTTGAACAGCGGGTTGTCGTCGGAGGAGTTGATCTCGACCGTCAGCCACCGTTCGGCCCAATCGAGAGTGTCGCGCAGGACGCCGGTCACGTGCGGCGCGCACCGGATCGAATACTTGTCCTGCACCTGGCGGTCGAGCTCGACGAACTCGGCGCCGCCGAGGCCGCCCTCGAACAGCTCGTCGCTGTCGGCAGCCAGTCGCGAGTCGGCCAGCAGCTCGCGAATGTGGCGCGCGCTGGTGACCATCCCCGGGTGGGGCTTGGCGTCGTCGAACAGGAACGCGTTGAAGTGGCCGCGGTTGCCGAGCATCGCCTCCGAGGCCATCGCGGTCATCAAGTCGGCGAGGTCGGCGAGCTCCTGCGCGGCGCCGACCGCCATGCAGGCGAACGCGCTCATGAACGATGTGCCGTTGGTCAGCGCCAGCCCTTCCTTGGCCTCGAGCATGAACGGCTCGAAGCCGAGCTCGGCGAGCACGCCGGAGGCCTCTTGCTCGACGCCGTCGAACGCCACGCGGCCGTCGCCGGCCAATATCCGCCCGACGTACGACAGCGGCGCGAGGTCGCCGCTCGCCCCGACCGAGCCGCGCTCGGGAATGAACGGCAGCACGTCGTTGTTGAGCAGGTCGAGCAGCCGTTCGACGAGCTCGACGCGAACGCCCGAGTTGCCCTTCGACAGGCAGTTCGCACGCAGCAGCATCGTCACGCGGGCGACCTCGGGCGGAGCGATCGGACCGGTGCCGACGCCCATGAACCGCATGATGTTCTGCTGCAGCCGGGCCGTCTTGCCAGGGGAGATCTGGCGGTGCGCGCTGTCGCCGAAACCGGTCGTAACGCCGTAGATCGGTATCTCTTTGGCGATCAGCTCATCCTTGAGCAGTTTGCTCGCGCTGACGGCCCGGGCAGCAGGCTCGGACAAGTGCACGCTACGACCACGTCGTGAAACCTCGAGTGCGTCGCGGATCGTCAGCGAGGCGCCGTCGAGCTCGAGCACCGTCCGGGTCGGAACCTCGCGTGCCGGAACGGTGATGGCCATCGACAAACTGTTTCGCGGTGATAGGCTCGACGCAACTCACACGCACTCGATCGGCCTTCACATGCAGCTCAGTCGCCCTTTGGACAGCATCGACCGCAAGATTGTTGCGTTGCTGCAGGAAAGCGCGAAGCGGACGTTCGCGGACATCGGCGGCGAGGTCGGCCTCTCGGCCACCGCGGTGAAGCGGCGCGTCGACCGCCTCGAGGGCGACGGGGTGATCATCGGGTACGGCGCCCGGATCAACTGGCGAGCGCTCGGCGAGGCGATCGAATCGCTGATCGAGATCTACTGCGCGGATCGGACCTCGCCCGGGGACGTCGGCCGCTCGCTGGCCCAGGTCGACGAGATCGTCTCGGCGTTCACGGTCTCAGGCGAGGCCGACGCGGTGATCCGCGTCCGGGTGGACAGCATCGACCACCTCGAGCGGCTGGTCGAGCGGCTCCGGCGCGACCCGAACATCGTCAGGACCCGGACGCTGATCGTGCTCTCGACGCTGCTGGACCGTCCATGACTGAGACCTTCGCAACGCCGGACATCGCGATCGAGCGTCGCGACAACGGCACGATCATCCTCCGCTCGCGTCACGCCGCGCCGGACCCGGAGCCGTCGATCACGGCGGTCCTGCGCCAACGGGCAGCGCAGCATCCAGATCGGCCACTCGCGGCGCAGCGAGACCGAGACGATCGCTGGGTTGCGCTCACTTACGGGGAGGCCAAGCAACGCAGCGACGCGCTCGCGCAGATGTTCACCGAGCTCGGACTCGGCCCGGAGAAGCCGGTCATGATCCTGTCGGGCAACTCGCTCGAGCATCTGCTGGTCAGCCTTGCCGCCTACGCCGCCCGCGCACCGGCGATGCCGATCAGCGTCGCCTATTCGCTGATGAGCGCCGACCACGCCCGGATCCGGGCGATCGCGGAGGTGACCGAGCCGGGCCTGGTGTTCGCCGACGACGCCGGACCGTTCGGGCCGGCGCTCGACGCCCTGGCGGCGCAGGTCCCGACCGCCCTCGTCGGCACGGGCGACCGCACCGGCTCGCTGCGCCTGAACGAGGCCCTCGCCCGCGACGGCAGTCCGCTCGATGGCGACCCCGGTCCGGACGCAATCGCCAAACTCCTATTCACATCAGGATCGACCGGCATCCCGAAGGGGGTCATCAACACCCACCGGATGCTGTGTTCGAACCAGGCGATGATCGGGACCGCGTGGCCGTTTCTCGCCGAGGAGCCGCCGGTGCTCGTCGATTGGCTTCCGTGGAGCCACACGTTCGGCGGCAACCACAACCTGAACCTGGCGCTGTTCAACGGCGGCACGATCTACATCGACGATGGGCGGCCCGCACCGCCGCTGTTCCCGCGGACGCTGGCGGCGCTGAACGACGTCCCGCCGACGCTGTACTTCAACGTCCCCGCCGGGTACGCGCTGCTCGCCCCCGCGCTCGAGAACGACGCGGCTCTGGCCCGGCG
The DNA here is from genome assembly GCA_036490775.1 of Solirubrobacteraceae bacterium. GTDB lineage: Bacteria > Actinomycetota > Thermoleophilia > Solirubrobacterales > Solirubrobacteraceae > Palsa-465. The sequence goes on from DASXDD010000041.1 coordinate 3,814, forward strand.
GTTTTTCTCCCGGCTGAGATTCATGTTCTACGCTGCGGCCGCTTTGCCCGAGACGCTGGCCTCGCGGCTGCGGGCGCTCGCGAGCGCGCATGCCGACCATGACGTGCCGCTGACCTCGAGCTGGGGTACGACCGAGACCTCCCCGGCCGCGACGACCGCGCACTTCCCCGACCTGCCGTCCGGCTGCATCGGCGTCCCGTACCCGGGCGTAACGGTCAAGCTCGCGCCGGTCCAGGACAAGCTCGAGATCCGCGTGCGCGGCGCCAACGTCACCCCCGGCTACTACCGCGATCCCGAGCTGACCGCCGCCACGTTCGACGAGGACGGCTTCTACCGTTCCGGCGACGCGGTCAAGCTGATCGACGAGCACGACCCGAACCGGGGCATGGTGTTCGACGGCCGGATCGCCGAGAACTTCAAGCTGCTGACCGGGACGTGGGTGGCGGCCGGAACGCTCCGCACGCGCCTGCTCAGCGCCGCCGGCGTCCTCGGCGACGCCGTGATCTGCGGCCACGACGCGGCGTACGCGGCGGCGCTGGCATGGGTCAACCCGGCCGAGGCGCGGGATCTCGGCGGCGCCGAGCTCCGCAGGCACCTGGCGCAGGCCCTGGCCCGCCTCAACGAGGGCGCCGGCTCGGCGTCGCGGGTCGAGCGCCTACTGCTGCTCGAGCAACCACCGAGCCTCGACGCCGGCGAGATCACCGACAAGGGCTACCTGAACCAGCGGCGATGCCTCGAGACCCGCGCCGGGGAAGTCGTCCGCCTGTACGCAGACCCCCGTGGCCCGGAAGTGATCACGCCGGCGGGGGCATCGGCCTGACCGCGATCGTCACCTCGACGAGCGCGCACAGCTTCTCGGCGTCGTCGCGGAACTCGTGACCCCACGTCCACTCGCGCTCGTCGTGGCCGCGCAGCTTGGCGGTGACGTCGACGGTCCCGCCGGTGATCGGGCGCAGGAAGCTCGCGTAGTTGTTGAGGCCCGAGCCGACGTAGCCGTCCTTCCACACCGCGTTGACGGTGGCGATCGACGCGACGGTCTCCGCCACCGCGCAGTAGATGCCGCCGTGCATCAGCCCCAGCGGCTGCTTGAGGTTCTCGCGGACCTCGAAGCGGACATGCGCGGACTCGAGCGTGAGGTCGAGCCACTCGAGCCCGAGGAAGCCCTCGAACGTGCGGTCGAGTGGGATGACGGGCGACGGCAGCGTCGCGCGATCCCAGGGCGCCGCGGGCTCGGTGCTCACGACGCCCCGAGCACGACGGACTTCGTCTCGGTGTAGTAGTCGAACGCCTCGATCCCGTGCTCCTTGCCGTAGCCGCTCGACTTCCAGCCGCCGAACGGGAGCTCGTCGTAGACCTTCGTGCGCGAGTTGATCCAGGTGTAGCCGGCCTCGATGCGCGTAGCGGCTTCGCGCGCGCGCGACAGGTCTCTCGTCCACACCGAGGACCCGAGCCCGAACGGCGACGCGTTCGCACGCTCGATCGCCTCGTCGAGGTCATGCACGCGCCAGATCGGGAGCGCCGGTCCAAACACTTCCTCGGTCTCCATCGGCGAGTCGTGCGGCGGGTCGGCGACGATCGTCGGCTCGTAGAAGAAGCCGTCGGCGAGATCGGGGTCCTCAGGTGCTGCGCCGCCGGCCAGAAGCTCGCCGCCGCCGCTCAGCGTGCTTGACACCTGGGTGGCCATCTCCTCGCGACCGGCGGCGGTGTGCATCGGGCCCATCTGCGTGCCCTTGACGTCGCCGCGGCCGACCTTCAGCCGCTTGGCCTTCTCGACGATCGCGGCTATGACCTCGTCGGCGACCGACTCGAACACGTACACGCGCTTGATCGCCAGGCAGGCCTGGCCGCAGTTGTAGAAGCGGCCCATGCTGGCGGCGCTCGCGGCGGCGGCCAGGTCGGCGTCGTCGCAGATGATCATCGGGTCTGAGCCGCCGAGCTCGAGCGTGACCCGCTTGGTGCCGCGCGCGGCGAGCGCCATGATCCGCTCACCGACCGGCGTCGAACCGGTGAACGCGATCTTCCGTGTCAATGGGTGCGTGACCAGGGCCTCGCCCGCTTCGGAGCCCTTGCCGGTGACCACATTGAAGACGCCCTCGGGGAGGCCGCCCTCGGCCAACAGCTCGGCGAACCGGAGCGTCGTCAGCGGGGTCGTCGCCGCCGGCTTGGCCACCACCGTGTTACCCGCCACCAACGCCGGCGCGAGCTTGTTGCAGAGCAGCGTGGTCGGGAAGTTCCACGGCACGATCGCGCCGACCACGCCGAGCGGGCGGCGCAGCACGAAGCCGTCGACGCCCGGATCGAGATTCGGCGTGTGAGCGCCGCGGAGCGCCTTCGACAGGCCGACGTAGTGCATCAGCGTGTCGACGGCCTTGGTGATCTCGATCCTCGAGTCGCGGAGCGTCTTTCCCTGCTCGCGCGTGAGCAGCGGGATCAGCTCGTCGATGTGCTCCTCGACGTAGTGCGCGGCGCGCCCGAGGATCTCGCCGCGCTTGGACACCGCCAGCTTTGACCACTCGCGGAACGCGTCCGCCGCTGCGTTCACCGCGGCGTCGACGTCAGCGGCGGTCGCGGCTGCCACTTCGGTGAACGGCCGGCCGTCCGCGGGGTTGACCACATCGAGCGGATCGCCGGCATTGCGATGCTCGACACCCGCGATGAACGAGCCGGGGTGAGTGGTCAGCGTGCTCATGCGCCGACGAACTCCGGCTTGCGCTTCTCGACGAACGCGTGCAGCCCCTCATCGGCGTCCTTGGACTTGAACAGCTGCTCCATCAGCTCGGCCTCGAGTGCCAGCCCGTTGGCGAGCGGGAGCTCGCCGCCCACGTGTACGCACCGCTTGATCGCGGCGATCGCCAGCGCGGGCCCGGTGGCGAGCTTGGCCGCGTACTCCCGGACCTCCGCCTCGGCGCCGTCCGCGTCGTACACCGCTGCCACCAGACCCATCTCGCGCGCCTCCTCGACTCCGTACGTGCGGCCGGTCAGGAGCAGCTCGAGCGCGCGACTCGGGCCGACAAGGCGCGTCAGCCGTTGAGTCCCTCCGTTGCCGGGGAGAAGCCCGAGCGTGACCTCGGGCAGACCCATCTTGTAGGAGCCGGCGGCGGCCAGGCGGATGTCGCACGCCAGCGTGACCTCGAGCCCGCCGCCGAGCGCGTGACCGGCGATGTGCGCGACGAACACCTGCGGCGCGGCGGCCATCCGCCCGAACGCGGCCTGGCTGACCTTGATCATCTCCATGTTCGCGCCAACGTCGCCCTCGAGGAACTTCTTGATGTCGGCGCCGGCGGAGAAGAACTTGGGGTTTCCGCTCTGGACGATGACGACGCGGGTGGCTCCGACGACCGCCTCGTCTACCGCTTCGGCGAACTCGGTCATGAACTCGAGGTCGTAGGAGTTCGCCGGTGGCTTGTCGAGCGTGATGAACCCGAGCGGACCGTCGGCGTGGTAGGTGACAGCCATTTACGCGAGACCTCCCACGACCACGGACTTGATCTCGACGTACGAGTCGAGCGACTCGATCCCGTGCTCCTTGCCGTACCCCGACGCCTTGACCCCGCCGAACGGAAGCTCGTCGTAGCCGTAGTGGATCTGGTTGACCCAGGTCATGCCCGACTCGATCTCCTGCGCGGCCCGATGGATGAGGCGGGCGTCGTGTGTCCAGATCGACGAGCCGAGCCCGTACGGAGTGTCGTTCGCCCGCGTGAGCGCGTCGTCGAAGTCGGTGAAGCGGAACACCGGCAGCACCGGGCCGAACACCTCCTCTTGGGTGAGCCGTGAGGCGTCGGACGGCTCGGCGATCACCGCGGGCTCGAGGAAGAAGCCCTTGCTCTGGCCGGTCGTTCCGCCACCGATGAGCAGCTCGCCACCCTTGGCCACGCCGTCCTCGATCTGCTCGAGCAGCTCGTCGCGCCCTTGTCGTGTGTGGATTGGACCCATGCGCAGCTTGGGCTTCTCGGCTTTTACGGTCCCGTCACCCGGCTCGTAGCGCCCGACCCGTTCGACAAGCTGGGAGACGAAGCCGTCGTAGACCGAGTCGTGGACGAACACGCGCTTGCACCCCAGGCACGCCTGGCCGGCGTTCCAGTAGCGGCCGATGATCACGGCCTTGACCGCCGCATCGACATCGGCGTCGGCACAGATGATCACGGGGTCAGAGCCGCCGAGCTCGAGCGTGAGGCGCTTGAGGTCGGGGGCGGCCAGCGTCGCCACGTGGCGGCCGACTGCGGTCGAGCCGGTGAACGCGATACGCCTGACGTCCGGGTGGCCGACGAGCGCGTCACCGATGTCTTTGCCCCGTCCGGTGACTACGTTGAGGACTCCGTCGGGGACGCCGGCCTCGCTGAACAGCCTGGCCACTTGCAGCGTCGCGAGCGGAGTGGTCGCCGCCGGCTTCGCGACGACCGTGTTGCCGGACGCGAGCGCCGGAGCGACCTTCGTCCCCAGCAGAGTCAGCGGGAAGTTGTACGGCGTGATCGCCGCGCACACGCCCATCGGCCGGCGGATCACCATCCCGTAGGCGGGCCCGAGCGTCGACGGCAGGTCCTGGTAGGCGCCACGCACCTTCGTGGCCGCCTCGGCGTAGAAGTGCACGCCGTGCGCGAGGTGGGTCACCTCCCCCATCGCCTCCGCGATCGGCTTGCCCTGCTCGGAGGTCAGCGTCGCCGCGAGCTCCTTGGCGTTGGCTTGTATGAGCTCCGCTGCCTTGGTGAGGATCGCGGCGCGCTTTTCGACGTCGGTCTTGGACCATTCGGCGAACGCGCGCTTCGCGGTCGCAACCGCGAGCTCGACGTCCTCGGGCGACCCGGCCGGGACGCTGTCCACGACCTCCTCGGTGGCCGGGTTGACCACCTCGAGCTCCTCGTGAGCGGCGGCCTGTCGCCACTCACCTCCGATCAGCATCTCGGGCACGGTGCCTCCTGTGTCAGTTTCAGGTGACGCGCTCGTCCTCGACGAGGCGAACGCGACTCGTTCGCAAATAATGCTCGCGCAGCTCTTGGTAGTGCCCCGCGGCCGACTCGATCCAGGCGAGCGCCGAACCGGACAGCTCCTTCTTCACGATGCGCGAGGGCACGCCCGCGGCGAGGGCGGCGGCGGGGATCTCGGTGCGCTCGGACACGACCGCGCCGGCGGCGACCAGCGCGCCGGCTCCGACATGCACGTGCTGGAGGATGATCGAGCCCATCCCGATCAGCGCGCGGTCGTCGACCGTGCAGCCCTCGAGCAGCGCGCCGTGGCCGACGACCACGTCGGCGCCGATCACCGTCGGCAGGTCGTCGGCGCAGTGGATGACCGCGTTGTCCTGGATCGAGCAGCCGGCGCCGATCTCGATGTGCGAGTTCCTGGCGTCCCCGCGCAGCACGGTCCCGAACCAGATGTTGCACCGGTCGCCGACGCGGACGTCGCCGACCAGGACCGCGGTCGGGGCCAGGTAAACGCCCTCGCCGATCGTCGGCGCAACGCCGTCGAGCTCAACGATCGTGGCCACTTGACCTCACTGTCGAGAGACTATACGATTGCGGGCGTTAGTCAAGTGTCACACATGGCCACCGAACCACTCGCACCCTGGACCGAGGAGCAGGTCAGGCAGCACCTCGCCGCCGGCAAGCTCGTCGAGGGCATCCAGCACATGTCCCCGAACTACCTCGAGGGGATGCGCCGGATCCTCACGGTGTCGGCCGACACTGAGTTCGTCAGCGCCCCCGCCTACCTGCGCGCGGCTCAGCACGCGCCCGCGCTCAACAACTTCGGCTCGGCGATGTCGATCATCCAGGACGAGCTCGCGCACGCCCACATCGGTTACCGGCTGCTCGGCGACCTCGGCGTCGACATGGATGAGCTGATCTACGAGCGCCCTGCGCGTTCGTTCAAGTACCCGTACGCGTTCGACGTGCCGCTGAACTCGTGGGTCGAGCTGGTGTGCGCCAACGCGCTGTACGACCAGGCCGGGTTCGTGCTGCTGTCGGACGTCTACCAGTCGAGCACGTTCGGGCCCTGGAAGCGGGCCCTGGCCAAGGTCGACAAGGAGGAGACGTTCCACCTGCGCCACGGCCGAACCTGGCTTCGCAAGTTGTGTAAGGACCCCGATGGAAAGGCCTCGGTTCAGGCCGCGATCGACTGGATGTTCATCTTGACTTTGGAGTGGTTCGGCCTCCCCGACGAGCTCAAGCAGCACTCAGAGCAGCTCGACTACGGGTTCAAGGGCAAGTCGAACGATCAGCTGCGGCAGTGGTGGATGTCCGAGGTGGTGCCTTTTATGGATGAGATCGGCATCCGAGTGCCGGCCCATTTCGCCATCGAGCGGGATGCTTACGTGATCGACTGCCCGTTCCCCGCGGCATTCGACGAGGAGAAGCGCTCGTGGCTGTTGGACGATGGCGCGATCTCGTGGGATGACGTGCGGGCGCGGTGGCGCGCGCGGGGGCCGATGAACGACGACTACGTGCGGACCTTGCAGCGCGGTTATCAGACGACCTCGTTGCGGCGGGCATTGTGAGCGCGTCGGTCGAGGCCCGACTCTGGGAAGCCTTGCGGGGCGTTGAAGACCCGGAGATTCCGGTCTCCGTCGTCGGCATGGGGCTGATCGTGTCGCTGTCCTACGTTGCGTCGGAGCGGCGGGCGGAGCTCCAGATCACCTACACGACGATGGGCTGCCCGGCGATGGACTTCATCCAGGACGACATCCGTTCCGCGCTGCTCGTCGACCCGGATGTGGATTTGGTCGACATCGAGGTCGTGTGGGATCCGGTCTGGACCAAGGCCCGGCTGCGGGACGACGCGCGGCTGAAGATGCGTTCGCTGGGGATCGCGGTATGAGCCGGGCGGGTGAAACCGTGTGGGAGGTGTTCGCCCGCAAGGAGTACGCCGAACCCCTGCACCACGTCGGGACCGTGACCGAGGGCGACGAGGATCTGGCGGTGGTCTCGGCGCGCGCGATCTACGACGAGCAGCCTTGGATCGAGATGATCATCGTGCCGCGGGTGTCGATCAGGGAGGCGATTCGCGCATGAGCGCTAGCTCGCTTGGCGTCGATGCCGCCACCGCCACCATGATCTCGTTGATCGGGTCGCTCGCCGACAACAAGAGCGCGCTCGGGCGCCGCTATGGCGAGTGGGCGGTGAGCGCGCCGACGATCGAGTCGGCGGTGGCCGCCGCGGCGATGGCCCAGGACGAGCTCGGTCACGCGCGGTCCACCTACCCGGTGCTCGACAAGCTCGGGGTCCCGCGTTCCGATTCCGGCCTGGATACGGGCCATCCGATGGCCGTGATCGCGCACGAGCTGCCCGACTGGGCGTCGGTGATCGCCGCGAACCTGGTCGTCGACGGCGTGCTCACGACGTTCGTGGCTTCCGCCCGGGACAGCTCGATCGAGCCACTCGCTCAGCGCGCGCGAAAGATCCTCCAGGAGGAGGGCGCGCACCGGGTGCACGCGGAGGCGTGGGCTCGGCGGATCGTGGCCGCCGGCGGCGATGACTTGGCGCTGCTCGTGCGGCGAATCGACGAGATGTGGGCGCAGGCGGCGCGCTGGCCGGGCCCTGACTCCGACCCGGGTTATCGCGAGGCGATCGCCGCCGGGATGGTCGATTCGGATCCGGCGGCGATCCGGCGCCGGGTACGCGACTGGCTCGAGCCGCAGGTCGCCGGTGTCGCTTTGGATGAGCCCACGGCCTGGTCGGAGTGGGACTTGCAGCGCCGGCAATGACCTGTCCGTTCTGCGAATCGCCGGATGTCGAGCTCGTATCGCCGTGGGGCGGGCAGATCATCACCAGTCAGATGCGCTGCCGGGCCTGTAACACGTACTTCGAGGCGATCCGGGACGAGTTCGACCGCGTCCCGGACGAGTCCGAGGCGATCCCTTCATGGATGACCAGCTCCGCAGACGATCGGTAGGCGCGCCGGCCGCACGGTCGCTGCTGCTGACGATTCTCGGCGAGTACGTGCTGCCGCTCGGCGAGGCCGTCTGGCAGGAGACGCTCGTCGGCGCCCTCGTGTCGGTCGGCTACTCGCAGCAGGCCGCCCGGCAGGCGCTGGCGCGGAGCGTGCGCGACGGCTGGCTCGAGACTACGCGGCACGGCCGGCGGGCGCGGGTGGCGCTGAGTTCTGGCACGGCCGACCTGCTTCGGACCGGAGCCTCGCGGATCTACTCGTTTGGCTCGCCCCGGCAGTGGGACGGCCGCTGGCTCGTGCTGGTGCTGCGGGTCCCCGAAGAGCGGCGCGAGGTCCGCCACCAGCTCCGGACCCGCCTCGCGTGGGCGGGGCTCGGGTCGATGGGCGCCGGCGTGTGGCTGACGCCCCACGTCGAGCGCGAGGCCGAGCTCGGCGAGATCATCCGCGAGGCGCCGGCCGCCGAGGCCACGTCGTTCGTGGCTTCGCTCGGCGCGCTCGGGGGCGCTCCCGCCGTCGTTGCGGCGACCGCCTGGGATCTCGACTCGGTGCGAGACGCGTACGAGACGTTCATTTCGGATTTTGCGGCAGTCCGACCCTCGCCGGGCGACGCTACTTTCAGCATGCAGACGCTGCTCGTCCACGCGTGGCGGAAGTTCCCGTTCCTCGACCCCGACCTGCCCGCCGAGCTGCTGCCGGACGGCTGGCCGCGCCGGCGCGCGTACTCGCTGTTCACGGGGTGCCACGCGCGGTGGCAGGGCGCGGCCCGGTCGTACTTCGAAGAGCTCGAGGCCGGCCGCACCGCCGAAGCGGCGTAGGTCCCCGCCCGGGCGCCGCGCCCTGACCCCCGATCCGATCGACAGCGGATCCCTGGACGACAGTGGCTCGATCGACAGCGGCTCCCTGGACTCCGGATCGCTGGACAGCGGTGGATGCGACGGTGGCGACGCCGGTGGCGGTGACGGCGGCGGCGACTGACCCCGCTTCCCACATGACACCCGGCGCCGGACGGCCACCCACGTCCGGCGCCGGGTGCGTGATCGCGGGCGGTACGCTCGGCCCCACCGGTGCCGCCCACGACGATCACGCTCGCAACCGGGGCGCTCGAGCTTCTCGATCTCCCCGGTGACCCCGACGAGCCACCCCTTGTGCTCCTGCACGAGGGCCTCGGCTCGGTCGGGTTGTGGCGGGGGTTTCCGGAGCGGCTCGCGGACGCCACCGGCCGACGCACGGTCGCGTTCTCGCGGTTCGGCCACGGCCAGTCGGACCCGCCGCGGAAGCCGCGGACGCCGTCGTTCATGCACGAGGAGGCCCGGGAGGTGTTGCCGGCGCTGCTCGCGGAGGTCGAGATCGAGGACCCGGTGCTCGTTGGCCACAGCGATGGCGCCTCGATTGCGCTGATCTACGCCGCCGAGCACGAGGTCAGCGCGGTGGTGGCGATCGCCCCGCATGTGTTCGTCGAGGACATGTGCCTCCGCGAGATCCGCCGCGCCCGCGACACGTATGAAGCCGGCGAACTGCGCGAGCGGATGGCCCGCCACCACCGAGACGCGGACGCGGCGTTCTTCGGCTGGAATGACGTGTGGCTCGATCCGGCGTTCCCGGAGTGGAGCATCACCGACCGCATCGCCGGCATCTCCTGCCCCCTGCTGCTGATCCAGGGAGAGCGCGACCAGTACGGCACGATGGCGCAGCTCGACGCGATCGAGCAGCGCGCCGCGGGCACGGTGCGCCGGGTCCATCTCGACTGCGACCATTCCCCTCCGACCGAGCTCCCCGGCGAGACCGTCGCCGCGATTGCGCAGTTCGTGCACGACCTCGACACGCACGAGATCCGCATCAGAGAAGAGCCATACGACGGAGCGGCCGCCAAGGTGCTCGTCCCCGACTACGTCGCCGAGATCCGCGCGATGTATCCGGAGTGGACGCCCGACGTTCCCCCTCGGCTGATGCCCGAGGACGTCGAGCCGCCGGCGGGCCGCTGGGTCGTCGCGTACCGCCGCGGCAACCCGGTCGGGTGCGCCGCGCTCAAGCGCCTCGGCCGCCACACGGCCGAGATAAAGCGGGTCTACGTCGCGCCCGAGGCGCGCGGGACCGGCGTCGCCCGAGCGATCCTCGCGCGGCTCGAACAGATCGCACAGGAGGCCGGCTACACCACGCTTCGCATGGATACGGGAGCCCGGCAGCCGGCCTCGGCGGCCCTGTTCCGCTCCTGCGGCTACGCGCAGATCGCGGACTACAACGGCAACCCGGTGGCGGCCTACTGGTTCGAGAAGCGGCTCGGATGACCTCGACGCCCGAGCATCGAGTCACGATCAGGATCGCCGCCCAGCGCGACGCGGTGGCGATCGCTCCGCTTCTCGGCCAGCTCGGGTACCCGACCCATGCCGACGAGGTCAGCGGGCGGCTCGAGCGGTTGACCGAGCACCCCGACGTGCACGTGCTCGTCGCCGAGCTGGACAGCAGGGTCGTCGGGGTTGCCGCCTACCAGCTGATCGACATGCTCGAGCGACCCGATCCGCAATGCCGGATCACCACGCTGGTGGTCGACCATCGCTATCGGCGCCGCGGCGTGGCGTATGCGCTGATCCACACGATCGAGGAGTCGGCTCTCGAGGAAGGCTGCTTCGGGCTCGAGGTGACCACCCGGCCCGACCGTGACGACGCGCTGGCGTTCTACCGCGCCGCCGGATTCGACGAGCGTCCCCGCCGGCTGACCAAGAATCTGCCGGACCGAGCATCGCCCGCAGATCTCTGACTAAAATCAGAGAATGCCCACTGCCGCCAACGCCGCGGCCGAGGCCGAGGCCAGGAGCGGAGCCGAGGCAGCCCTCGTCGATCAGGTACGGAGCTTCAACCGGATCGTCACCCAGCGCGCCGGCGCGCTCGACGATCGGTACCTCGGCCGCAACCGGCCGCTCGGCCAGGATCGGGTCCTGTGGGAGATCGGAGCCGAGGGCTGTGAGGTGCGCGCGCTCAGGTCGCGGCTCGGCCTCGACGCCGGCCATCTCAGCCGGCTGCTCCGAGCACTCGAGGACTCAACGCTCGTCCGCACCGAGCCCAGCCCGGCCGACGGACGCATACGCGTCGCCCGGCTCACCCACCAGGGCGAGCGTGAGCGCGCCCTCCTCGACCGGCGCAGCGACGAGCTGGCCGAGTCGATGCTGGCGCCGCTTGACCCCGCCCAGCGAACCGAGCTCGTCGCGGCGATGCGGGCGGTGAAGCGGCTCCTGACCGCCGCGACGATCGACATCCGCCCCGCCGACGCGGCAGGGCCGGACGCCAGAAGCTGCGTGCGCGCCTACTTCGCCGAGCTCGACCGCCGCTCCCCGACCGGATTCGACGTTGCCGCGGGCATCTCGGCCGAGCCGCACGAGGTCACCCCGCCCGCGGGCCTGTTCCTGGTGGCCTACGTGCGAGGCGAGCCCGTCGGGTGCGGCGCGGTCAAGCACCATCCCGGCGCGCCGTCGGAGATCAAGCGGATGTGGGTGGCGGAGTCGACGCGCGGTTTGGGGATCGCCCGGCGGCTGCTGGCCGAACTCGAGTCAGACGCGGTCCGTAGCGGCGCCTCCGTGGCGCGGCTCGAGACGAACCGCGCCCTGGTCGAGGCGATCGAGCTGTACCGGTCGGCCGGGTACGCCGAGGTGCTCGCGTTCAACGACGAGCCGTTCGCCCACCACTGGTTCGAGAAGCGCCTGCCCGGCGCGGCCTGACCGAGCGCTCTCTCAGCCAAGCGCGAGCGTGTCTGGTGTGTCTCAGCCGAGCGTCAGTGTCTGGGCCCTGTAGTCGATCGTGATCGCCCCGAACTTGGACAGCACATCCGAGCCCAGCAGCCCGAAGGCGTGATTGCCGGTTCCGGCGATCGTCGTGCTGTCGACATTGATCGGCGGCAGTGCGACTCCGCCGATACTCCAGCGCGATACGTGCACTTTGCGCCCGCTCGCACACGCGGCGACGCCACAGAACTTCTTCGGCTTGCCGACCAGCTTCAGGTGCAGCTTGCGGACGATGACCGGGTTGAGCACGGACTTCGTGGCCCCGGTGTCGATCAGGAACGGAAACGCGCGGCCATGGATGATCACCTTCGCCGCGACCGCGACCGAGCCGTCCGGCGCCCTGACGACGATGACATGGACCACCGAGGCGGCATGGCCTTCGACGGGGCTCGCAGACGCCACCCCGCCCGCGGCACAGAACATCGCACCAACCAGGCTGGCAACAACGATGAAACGACGCAACGGCGTACCTCCCCTTCAGTTGCAGACACGAGACAATCCGGTCTCGCCTCGAATACTGCCTCAAAGCTACGTGGTTTGGCGCCGGTTCGTGCGAAAGTGGACGCGGTGCACGACGTGCGTCTGACGTTCCTGGGCTCGGGCGACGCCTTCGCCAGTGGTGGGCGGCTGCAGGCCTGCCTGCACCTCGACGGGGGCCCGGAGCCGCTGCTGCTCGACTGCGGCGCGACCGCACTGGTCGCGCTCAAGCGAGCGGGGATTCGGTCAGCTTCGATCCCGTACGTCGCGCTCAGCCATCTCCACGGCGACCACTTCGCCGGGCTCCCGTGGCTGATCCTCGACGGGCAGTTCTCGGAGCGCACCGGAACGCTCCAAATCGCCGGTCCGTCCGGCACCCAGGAGCGCGTCGAGCGGACGTTCGAAGCGTTGTACCCCGGCGCCACCTCGGTCGACCGCGCGTTCGCCACGACCTTCCTCGAGCTGTCGGAGCGGACCGCGTGCGAGCTCGGGCCAGCGCGGATCACGCCGTTTGAGGTCCGTCACTCGAGCGGCGCGCCGTGCTACGCGCTCCGGGTCGATTACGCCGGCAAGGTCATCGCCTACTCGGGTGACACCGAGTGGACCGACGCGTTGATCGACGTCGCCGACGGCGCTGACCTGTTCGTGTGCGAGTGCAACTTCTACGACCTGAAGGCCCCCGGCCATCTCGACTACCTGACGCTCGCCGAGAAGCGGCCCCACATCAACTGCGACCGGCTCGTGATCACCCACATGAGCGACCAGATGCTCGCGCGCGCCGGCGACGTGGAGGCCGAGATGGCCACGGACGGCGCGGTGATCTCGCTGTGAAAGCGCTCGTGGCGGTCCTCGCGGCCGCGACCGCCGCCACGGCCACCGCCGCCGCGACGGCCACGGCCGCACATGCAAAGGTCCTCCATGTCGGCCCCGGGCAGCACTACCACCGGCCGTGCCAGGCGATCGCCGCGGCACGACCCGGCGACCAGATTGACCTCGACGCGCGCGGCAACCCGTACCGCGGCGACGTGTGCGCGTGGTCGACAAACCACCTGACGATCGTCGGCGTCCACGGTCGCGCCCACGTCGAGGCCGCGGGTCAGAGCAGCCAGGGAAAGGCGATCTGGGTGATCGCCGGCGACGACACGACGATCGAGAACGTCGAGTTCTCGGGGGCACGCGTGCCCGACCAGAACGGCGCCGGGGTCAGGCAGGAGGGCGCGAACCTGATGATCGAGCACTGCTACTTCCACGACAACCAGGAGGGGATCCTCGCCGGCGACAACCCGGCGAGCAGCATCGTGATCGACTCCTCGGTGTTTGCCCGCAACGGCGCCGGCGACGGCTTCTCACACAACATCTACATCAACCACGTCCGCAGCTTCACGCTGCGTCACAGCTATTCCACTGACGCCAACGTCGGTCATCTCGTCAAGTCGCGGGCCCTGCGCAACTACATCCTCTATGACCGGCTGACCGGGGAGCAGGGCACCGACAGCTACGAGCTGGACCTGCCCAACGGTGGGCTCTCCTACGTGATCGGCACCGTGCTTGAGCAGGGGACTCACACGCAGAACCCCAACATGCTCGCCTACGGCGAGGAGGGGGAGCTGAACCCCGACTCACACCTCTACGCCGTCAACGACACCTTCGTCAACGGGCTGGGGCGCGGCGCGGCGATGCTGATCGGCGACGGCGTGGCGCCGGTGCTCGCCGAGAACGACCTCAGCACCGGCAGTGCGGTGTTCGTCGGCCAGGCCGGCGCCCTGCTGCGGCACAACTGCGTCACCGCCGATCCGCGCTTCGTCAACCCCGCGCGCTACGACTACACGCTGAGAGCATCCTCCCCATGC
>DASXDD010000042.1:0-2852 GCA_036490775.1 Solirubrobacteraceae bacterium
TGGTCGCCAGCTCCGCAGCGGTGAATGCTGCCGCCTTGGACTTCTTTGAACGTATTGCCATTGCTCTCCCTGGGGTGCGTGGGCTCTGAAGTGCCAGGATACGCAATGTCAGCGCACAAACCCAGCAAATTGGTTCAGTTACAGGGTACGCCGTGCGCGCCGGCGCTGGAGCGCCACGTCGAGCACCTCGCCGATCTCGGACACGAATTCGAACTTGATGTCCTTGCGCAGGTGCTCGGGGATCTCGTCGATGTCCTGCTCGTTTTGCGCGGGCGCGATCACACATCGGATCCCATTGCGCTGAGCGGCGAGCGCCTTCTCCTTGAGGCCGCCGATCGGCAGCACCTGGCCGGTCAGCGTGATCTCGCCGGTCATCGCGACGTCGCTGCGTACCGGCCGTCCCGAGAGCAGTGAATCGAGCGCGGTCGTGATCGCGACGCCGGCGCTCGGTCCGTCCTTCGGGGTCGCGCCGGCGGGCACGTGGATGTGGATGTCGTGGTCGCCGAACCAACCCTCGTCGAGGTCGGGCAGCAGCTGTTCGGCGTTGCTGCGCACGTACGAGAGCGCGGCGTGCGCGGACTCCTTCATCACGTCGCCGAGCTGCCCGGTGATCGTGAGGTTGCCCTTGCCTGGCATCGAGGTCGCTTCGACGAACAGTACGTCGCCGCCGGTCGGCGTCCACGCGAGCCCGGTAGCGACGCCCGGGCGGCTCGTGCGCCGGCGGCCGTCTGAGAAGAAGCGTTGCTTGCCCAACAGCTCGCGGGCACGCGGCTCGGAGACCGTGACCTTGCGCTTGGTCGAGCCCTCGGCGACCTGGCGCGCGACCTTGCGGCAGGCCGCGCCGATCTCGCGTTCGAGCTGGCGGACGCCGGCCTCGCGCGTGTAGTCGCTGATGATCGCCCGCAGGGCCGTGTCGGTGAACGCGATCTGGCTGTTGCGCAGGCCGTTTCGTTCGATCTGGCGCGGCACCAGGTAGCGCTTGGCGATCTCGAGCTTCTCGGACTCTGTGTAGCCGGCGAGCTGAATCACCTCCATCCGGTCACGCAGCGGGCCCGGGATCGTGTCCAGCGTGTTGGCGGTGGTCACGAAGATCACCGACGACAGATCGAACGGAAGGTCGAGGTAGTGGTCGCGGAACGACTGGTTCTGCTCGGGGTCGAGCACCTCGAGCATCGCGCTCGACGGATCGCCGCGGAAGTCGGCGCCCATCTTGTCGATCTCGTCGATCATCAGCAACGGATTGTTGGCGCCGGCGTCGCGCATCGCGCGCACGATCGTCCCGGGCATCGCGCCGATGTACGTGCGGCGATGGCCGCGGATCTCCGCTTCGTCGCGAACGCCGCCGACGCTGATCCGCTCGAACTTGCGCTCCAGCGCCCGTGCGATCGAGCGTCCCAGCGACGTCTTGCCGACACCCGGCGGTCCGACGAAGCACAGGATCGAGCCGCGGGCGTCGGGCTTGAGCTTGCGGACTGCGAGGAACTCGAGGATCCGGTCTTTGACCTGTTCGATGTCGTAGTGGTCCTCGTCGAGCACCTTGCGCGCGTGCTTGAGGTCGAGGTTGTCGTCGGTCGATGTGTCCCATGGCAGCGCCGCGATCCACTCGAGGTAGCCGCGCACGACGCCGTACTCGGCCATCGCCGGCTGCAGGCGCTCGAGCCGGGCGAGCTCGCGGTCTGCTTGCTTGCGGACCTCCTCGGGCAGCTCGATCGCGGCCAGCTGGTCGCGCAGCTCGGTGAGCTCGGCCTGGATCTCGTCGGACTCGCCGAGCTCCTCCTGGATCGCCTTGAGCTGCTGGCGCAGGAAATACTCGCGCTGGCCCTTGTCGAGCTCGGACTGGACCTGCGACTGGATCTTCGAGCCGATCGCGACGACCTCGAGCTCGCGGGCGAGGATCTCGGATAGCCGCCGCAGCCGCTTGCCCACGTCGAGCTCCTCGAGCAGCGCCTGCTTCTCCTCGGTCTTCAGCCGTAACGCACCGGCGATCAGATGCGCGAGCACACTCGGGTCGTCGACGTTGGCGACCATGATCTGGAGCTCCTCGGGCAGGTAGGGCACCTGCTCGACGATGTCGGTGAACGTCTGCTGGACGTTGCGCATCAGCGCCGTCAGCTCTGGCGTGTGGTCGACGATGTCGGGCGCGTCGGCGACCTCTGCGACCAGGTAGGGCTCAGCCGCGAGCCACTTCTCGATTCGCACCCGCTGGCCGCCCTGGATCAGCACGCGCAGGGTCCCGTCGGGCACGCGGATCATCCGCGCAACGACCCCGAGCACCCCGACCGAGTACAGCTCGTCGGGACCCGGCGACTCCGCTTCGGGGTTGTTGCTGGCGACCATCACGATTGAACGGTCTCCCCGGAGCACGTCGTTGATCAGCTCGATGCTGCGCTCCTGCCCGACGTTGAGCGGGATCAGCATGTCGGGGAACGTGACGGTGTCGCGCAGCGGCAGCACGCCGACGCGCTGTGGAAGTTGCTCGCTGCCGCTGACCGCGACGTCGCGCGGTCCGCGGCTCGGCGCGCCGACCTCGATCATGGCTTGTCGCCGGGCTCGATCGGGACAGCGTGGCGGGGCACCGGGCGCCGGACGAGCGGCAGCTCCACCCGCAGCATTCCGTCCTCATAGCTTGCCCGCGCTTCCTCCGCGCGGACGTCGGCAGCGAGCTCGACGATTCGGCGAAAGCCGCCGCGCTCGATCTCGACCTGCTGGTAGACCTCGCCCTCCTCGGCGGGGCCGCGGCGCCCGGTCAGCACCAGCTTGCGTCCCTGGATCTCGAGGTCGAGCTCGTCGATCTCGACGCCGGCCAGTTCGGCCGTGACGATCGCGCGGGGCGGGTCCGATGTGTAGGCGAC
>DASXDD010000043.1:0-16394 GCA_036490775.1 Solirubrobacteraceae bacterium
GACGACCCGCGCCGGCGGCGCCGGAACTGCGACGTTGCCGCGGGTAGAGCACGCGACGGCGCCCTCGGCGCCTCGCGTCACCAGCACCACCCGTGCGCCCAGGGCAAGCACCCGACCGACGACGGCGTCGACGGGATCGCCCGCACCAACCCAGCGGAGGTCTTCGACGCTTGCCTTGACCACGTCGGCGCACGCCGCGATCCGCTCAAACCGCTTGAGATATGCCGCACGGTCGTCGATCAGGCCCGGTCGGATGTTCGGGTCGAACATCACGAGCGCACCCCGCTTCGCCACCGCCTCGGTGAGCTCGATCACCGCATCGGCGATCGGCTCGAGCACCCGCCCGAGGCTGCCGACGTGCAACGCCTCGAGCTCTGCCGGCAGCGCGCCGAGTGCCAGCGGCGCGGTCAACGCGGGTGCCGACGTTCCCTCGGTGTAGAAGCGATAGCTGGCCGACCCGTCGCCAGACAGCTCGGCGATAGCAAGCGTCGTCGGACGCGACGTCTCGAGCACGAGGTCCAGCGAAACGCCATCCGCGCGGAGCGCTTCCCGCAGTCGCAGACCGAGCGTGTCGTCTGAGATGCACCCGAGGAAGCCGACCTGGCGGTCCAGACGGGCGAGCGCCCGCGCGGTGTTGAACGGCCCGCCGCCGCAGTGCGCCGCGAACCCTCGAGGCCCGCTCGGCACCATGTCAACCAACGACTCGCCGGCGACGACGATCATCGCTTGTGCCACGCGCCTCCCAGCGAGGGGACAGGTCCCGCGACCCGTCCCCTCGCGCCCCTACCTCCGGCGACCCTCAGCAGCTGCTCTTGTAGATGTACTGGCCCATCTGGGGGAGATTGCTCTTGGTGAGCACCTGGAGCCCGGTGAGGACCGACTTGGTCGGCTTGCCCGCCAGCGCGTTGGCGGCCTGCTGCACGCCGTCGACTCCCTCCTGGTATGGCTCCTGGGCGATCAGCGCCTCGACCACGCCGCTCTTGAGATCGGACACCTGGGTGGGGTCGGCGTCGTAGCCGACGATCTTCACCTTGCTTGACGCACCGGCGGTCTTGAGGCCGGTGTCGACGCCCTGGGCGACCAGCACGTTGGTCGCGAACACACCGGCCAGGTCGTGATGGGCTGCGTACAGCGCGGTGATCGCCTGCGCGGCCTTCGCCGGGTTGTCGCCGACGTACTGGGTCGCGAGCGGGTGGATGTTCGGGTACTTCTTGATCTCCTGCAGGAAGCCCTGGATCCGCTGCTCGGTCGTTGACACGCCGGGCTGCTCGTTCATCACCACAACCGAGCCCTGGCTGCCGACCAGCTTGGCGAGCGCGTCGGCAGCCTTGGCCCCGCCCTCGATGTTGTTTGACGAGATCGACGCGGCCGCGATCGACTTGTCGCTGACCGTCGTGTCGACCTGGATCAGCTTGATTCCGGCGCCGCTCATCTGCTTCATCGGGGCGATCAATGCCTGCGTGTCAGTCGGGGCGATCAGCACCGCCCCGGGGTGCTGGGCGGTGATCGCGTTGACGATCGGGATCTGCTCGGGGGCCGCGAAGTCGGCCGGTCCCTGAACATTGATCGAGTATCCGAGCTTGGCTGCCTCGGCCTTCGCGCCGCAGCCCATGGTCACGTAGAAGTTGTCTGCCTTCGTGCCCTGGATCAGTGCCAGCGACTTGCTGCCCGAGCTCGACCCGCCTCCGGAACCAGCACCGGAGCCGGAGCCCGAGCTAGAGCTGGAGCTCGAGCCACAACCGGCGATCGCGATCGTGGCCGCGGCCGCGATCAGCGCGGGAATCGGCGCCCTACGAAGCATTGCTCCTCCTTCTGCCGCGTGGACGGCGGCTTTGTCTGCTGTCGATGGCGACCTGCGCTCGCGGTGACGTCACGACCGCAACCTCGCGCGCCGCCGCAGCTGGTCGAAGTAGACGGCGATGATCAGAATCGCCCCGATTACCACCTGCTGCCAGAACGACTGGACGTTCATGATCACCAGGCCGCTTGCGAGCACGACCGGGATGAACACGCCGACCACGGTCCCGAACATGGTTCCGCTGCCCCCGAACAAGCTCGTCCCGCCGATCACCACGGCGGCAATCGCCGTCAGGTTGTCGGTCGTGTGCCCCGAGATCGTGGTGGTGGTGAAGTAGGCGAGGCTGAGGACGCCGCCCAGTCCCGACAGCAGCCCGGCGAGCGCGTAGACCTTGATCAGGTGCAGGTTGACGTTGATGCCCGCGCGCCTCGCGGCCTCGGCGTTGGAGCCGACGGCGTACGTGTAGCGCCCGAACCGGGTCAGGTGCAAGATGAGCCCGGCGACGATCGTCACGACCGCGGCGATCACCACGAGCCATGGGATCGGGCCGAGCTTGCCGGCTCCGATCGTGTTGCCGAACTGCGCCGGGATGCCCGAGATGTCGACCCCGCCGGTGATCACGTCGGCGAGCCCCAGGGCCATCCCGAAGGTGCCGAGCGTGACGATCAGCGGCGGGATCCCGAGCTTCGCGATCAGAGTGCCGTTGATGACTCCCCACCCCACGCCGACGATCAGGCCGACCGCGACCCCGACGAGGATCGCACCCCAGCCGGCGTTGTCGGCGTGGCCCGCGCCGCCGCCGATCGCGATCATCACCTTCGCGGCCAGCACGCCGGAGAACACGAGCACCGAGCCAACCGACAGGTCGATCCCGGCCGTGATGATCACGAAGGTCATGCCGACCGACAGCATCAGCGCCACCGCGGCATTGATGAAGATCGTCTTGATGTCAAAGCTCGACAGAAACTGGTTGGGCCTCAGCACGCCGAACACAGCGACGATCACCACGAGCGCCAGGAAGATCCAGACCGGGCTCGTGGAGGTGAACACTCGCTCGTAGATGCCGCGCCAGACGCCATCGCGCGCGGCCGGCGGCGTCGTCGGAGAGGGAGGCGCGTCGTTTCGCTCGGGCGTGGGGTGCTTGACCGAGCTCACCGTCCCTGCTCCAGCTCGATCGCGCCGGTCATCGCCCCGACCAGCGACTCGAGCGTCGCGTCGGCTCGCGCGATCGTGGCGACCCGGCGTCCGAGGCGAAGCACCTCGATCCGGTCGGCCACCGCCAGCACCTCGGGCATGTTGTGGCTGATCAGGATCACCGCCAGCCCTCGGTCGCGGACCTGCCTGATCACGTCGAGCACGCGGCCGCTCTGGACCACGCCGAGCGCGGCGGTCGGCTCATCCATGACGATCACCTTGCTTGCCCACGCCGCCGCTCGGGCGACCGCCACGCCCTGGCGCTGCCCACCTGAGAGGAAGGCCACGGGGGCCACCGCGTCCTTGATGTCGACGCCGAGATCGGTGAACGCGCCGACCGCTCCGTCGCGCATCGAGCGCTTGTCGAGTACCCCGAGGCGACCAAGCAGTCCGGGGCGGAGCTGCTCTCGCCCCAGATACAGATTCGCCGCCCCGTCGAGATCCGGCGCGAGCGACAGGTCCTGGTAGACGGTCTCGATCCCCAGCCGCTGCGCTCCGGAGGGCGAGCCGATCTGCACCGGTCGCCCTTCGAACAGGATCTCACCGCCGTCGGGCTGAGCGACGCCCGACAGCAGCTTGATCAAAGTGCTCTTGCCGGCGCCGTTGTCACCGATCAGTGCCACGACCTCGCCCGCGTAGGCGCTGAAGTTCGCACCGCGCAGCGCCTCCACGTGGCCGTAGGTCTTGACGATCTCGCGGGCCTCCAGAATCGGACGGTCCGACTCGGCGGTGGAGCGAGCGTTCGCCTCGGGCTGCGCGAGCTCAGGCATCAGGCGCCGCTTGTCTTGCGCCGGTCACCATCGTCCAGCTCCGGCGTTCGGGTCCGGTGGGCGGCACCGGATCACGGTGGCGTTTCCCTCAAGCGCGGTGGGGCCGGCGCCGTGCGGCACCAAGGCCGTGTCGCCGCGATGCAACGCGAATGGCTGCCCGCGCTCGCCGGACAGCGTCAGCGCGCCTTCGAGCACGACGAGGATCGCGAACGACGGCTCGAGCGACACCCGCTCGCCCTCGATCGCGATCCGCTGCGCGCGGAAGTAGGGATCGGCGGCGCCCGGTAGGAGGTCTGCCACGCCGTCTTCCGCGGCCGTCGAGTCGTTGCGCTCGGCGTTCACAGGTCCCGGCGCGAGCTCCACCGCATCGAGCACTCGCTCCCAGCCCAGCCCGAGGTGCGCGTCGCTGTCGCCGACGCCAAAGCGCTGCCATTCGAGCAGGACCGACAGATCCGTAGGCTCCTGGAGCTCGACCAAGAGGATCCCTTTGCCGATCGAGTGTGCGGTCCCCGCGGGGACGAACAACACGCTGCCCGTCCGAACGGGCAGCTCGTTCATCGCGCGGAGCATCGCCTCGATGTCCTGCTCGTGCAGCCAGCGGACCAGGGTCGAACGCTGGACTGCTTCGGTGAACCCGAGGTGCACGACCGCGTCCTGATCGGCGGCGACGATGATCCACGCCTCCGTCTTGCCGAAGGCGAGGCCCAGCGCATCGCGAGCGAAGGGTCGCCCGGGGTGGAAGTGGACCGGCAGCCGCTCGCCGGCATCGAGCAGCTTGACCAGCAGCGCCGGGTTTGCCCCCCAACGCGACACGTGCTCGGGGCCAAGGAAGCCGACGGGATCGGCCTCGATCGCGTCGCGCAACAACCGGCCGTCGGGCAGGCGACTCAATCCCTGGCTGTCGGCGCCAAGCGCTGTCGTGGTAGAGCCCACCCAGTCCTCTGGACCGCCCCCGTTAGTGGGCGCGACGCCCCGTAGCTCGGAGATTCGCTTGCCGCCGCGATAGAAGCGCTCGAGCTGATTAGGGGCCAGTCGTACGGGGCGCGAGCCCTGCGAGCTCGGTCGGAGGCGCGGGACGGCAAGTTCCTGCTGCGGACGGTGTGTAGCTCCCTCAGCCACGCGCCGCCGGACAGTATTTGACAACGTTGTCTTTGTCAAACGACAATGCTTTAGGGAAACGTTGTCAAGAAGGTCCGGAAAGCTCGGTATCCTGCGGCGAGGCGCAAACACGAGGGGTTGAGGGCAGAGTGAGTAGTTCGGGGAACGGAAGGTCCGCGCGAGCGACGATGGTCGACGTCGCGAACGCCGCGGGGGTGAGCCTCAAGACGGTCTCGAGGGTGATCAACGCCGAAGCCGGCGTGCGCCCGGACACGATCCGGCGCGTGCTCGAGGCGTCGACCGAGTTGCGCTACGAGCGCAACGATCTCGCCGCGAGCCTTCGACATGGGGCCCGGTCCTACACGCTCGGCCTGGTGATCGAGGACGTGGCCAACCCCTTCTACTCGTCGATCGCGCAGGCGGTGGAGGACAGTGCCCGCGAGCGATCCACGCTGCTGATCACGGCCTCGGCTCGAGAGGACCCGACGCGAGAGCGCGAGCTCGTAACCGCCTTGCTGCGCCGGCGCGTCGATGCGCTGCTGGTCGTGCCGACCGGACCGGACCACCGCTATATCGGAGACGCCGGCTTCGAAACCAAGATCGTGTTCGTCGACCGCCCGCCGGGAAAGACCAAGGCGGACACGGTGCTGGGGGAGAACGCTGCCGGCGCCCGGCGCGCTGTGGCGCATCTGCTTTCGCACGGGCACACACGGGTTGCGTTTGTCGGAGATGACCTGCGCCTGTACACCGCACGCGAACGCCTCGCCGGCTACCGCCGGGCGCTCGCGGCGGCGGGACTGCAGCTCGATCCGGAGCTCGTATCGGTCGTCAACGGCACTTCCCACGCCGCGAGGGAGGCGGCTGCGAAGCTATTGGCGCTGCCCCGAGAACGGCGGCCGACCGCGATTTTCAGTGGGAATAACCGCTGCACCGTCGGGGTCCTGCACGCGCTGGACGGCAAACGCAAGCGGGTCGGGTTGGTCGGCTTCGACGACTTCGAGCTCGCTGATCTGCTCGGGGTGAGCGTCGTGAGGACCGATCCCTATCGGGTCGGGCAACTGGCCGCAGAGCTGGCCTTCAGCCGGATCGACGGGAATGACCGCAAGCCCCAGCGCGCGGTCGTCGCGACGGAGCTGGTAACGCGCGGGTCCGGCGAGATCCGGCCCTGACCTGCCGCTCGGGTCCGGCGAGCTGCGACTGACCGTCGCCCTGCGAAAACATCGAAGCCCGACCCTTGACACATCCGGCGGTCAGGCGTATAAGACCCGGGAGCAAGAAATGACAACGTTATCATCCGGCGGGCTAGCCACCCCGGTTTAAGGCGGCCCGCCGGACGAGAGGGAGGCTCTCGTGACAGGCAAGGGTTCACGGTGCCACGACCGCCGCGTGCGGTTCGTGAGTCTGCTCGGCGCGGCCGTTGTGCTCGCCGCCGTTGTTGCGTCGTCGGTTTCGGCCGCGACATCGATGCGCAGGCCGACACTGCGAAGGACGAGAACTGCCGGCGTGGCGTCGTGCACGACGACACGGTCGGGCCGGCTGCGCGATTGCGCCAAGCCGGTGCCTGCCTCGAAGCTCCCGAGCATGGCTCGCAGCCAGGCCGCGGTCAGCGCCTCCGCCGGCGATCTCGCGAAGTTGGTGGATGCCCGCACCTGGACGAGCGGCGGCGGCAACACCTTCCCGGGCGCGGAGGCTCCGTTCGGAATGGTTCAGTGGAGCCCAGACACGCTTCCCAACCGCAACGCCGGCGGTGGCTACAACTTCGGCGACACCACGCTTGACGGTTACAGCCTCACGCACGTCTCGGGACCCGGGTGCGGAGCGGCCGGAGACGTGCCGATCCTCCCGATCACGGGCACGCCGCCGCCCACCGGCGATCCCAACAACCTGACGACGCCATTCACCAACACCGGCGAGGTCGCGCAGGCCGGCTATTACTCGGCCCAGAGCAACCAGCCGTCGACGATCACCTCGGAGTTCACCGCCACCCCGCACAGCTCGATGGGCCGCTTCACATTCCCGCCCACCAATCAGGCCGGGTTTGTGATCAAGCTGATGGACAGCCAGAACGGTGACAGCAGCGACAGCGCCCAGGTCGTCGGCAACAACGAGATCAAGGGCTCGGACACCAGCGGCGGCTTCTGTGGCGAGAACAACAACGACGGTCAGAGCCAGCAGTACACCGTCTACTACGACATCACCTTCAATCACCCGTTCACCGCGTCGCACGTCGTCACCGAATCCGGCCAGAGCGACCCGGCCGCCGTCGAGCTGACGTTCGACACCACCACCACCCCGGTCGTCGAGGCCAAGGTCGGGATCTCCTACGTGAGCGCCGGCAACGCCAAGCGCGACTGGCAGACCGAGAACCCGGGCTGGGACTTCAACGCGCTCAGGTCAGCCACGCAGGGGCAGTGGAACAAGCTGCTCGGTCGCATCCAGGTATCCGGCGGCAGCGCATCCAACACGCAGGAGTTCTACAGCGTGCTCTACAAGGACTTTCTGCAGCCCAACATCTCCAGCGACGTCAACGGGCAGTACATGGGCGCGGACTCGAAGGTCCACACGCTCGCCTCCGGACAGCGGGACCAGTACGGCATCTTCTCGGGCTGGGACACGTTTCACTCGCTGGCTCAGCTCCAGGCGATGCTCGACCCCGCAGCCGCCGGCGATCAGGCCCAGTCGCTGGTCAACTACTACGCGCAGGACCACATCCTCCAGCAGTGGGGCTACCTGCAGCTGAACAACTACGTGATGGTCGGAGACCCCGCGCAGTCGATCATCGCCGACGATTACGCGTTCGGCGCCAAGAACTTCGACACCAAGCAGGCACTGGCCGACATGCTGGCGCAGGCCACGACGGTCAACGATGTGCGGCCCGGTGAGGCGCTCGAGCAGAAGTACGGCTACCTCCCCGAGAACGGCAGCTACGGATGCTGCAACCCGCATGGTTACGTACCGACGCTGCTCGAGTACGACAGCGAGGACCTGGCGCTGTCGCATTTCGCGGCGGCGATGGGGGACACAAAGGACGCCGCGATGCTCGAGCGGCGCGCCAACAACTGGGAGAACGTGTTCGATCCCTCCGGCGACCTGCTGACGCCGCGAAACCAGGACGGCTCGTTCGTGTCCGGGATCACGCCGACCACGACTGACCACTACGTCGAGGGCGACGCCTACGAGTACCTGTTCAACACCCCCAACAACTATTCGACGCTGTTTTCACTGCTCGGCGGCAAGGACAAGGTCGCTCCCGCGCTCGAGAAGTACCTGTCACAGCCCGAAGGCTTCGGGATGTTCGCCCAGCTCGCCAACGAGTTCGACTTCGGCGAGCAATTCGCGCTCGACTACGCGGCTGATCCGGCCGGCACCCAGAAGGCCGTCAATATTGCCCGCAACACGATGGACCTCCCGGGCCCGAGCGGGCTGGACAACAACGACGACCTCGGCGCCAACAGCTCTACGCATATCTGGGAGATGCTCGGCATGTACCCCGAGAACTCCGGGTTCGACAACCTGGTGTTTGCGAGCCCCGGGTTCCCGCACGCGTCGATCAATCTGCCCAACGGCCACACGATCACGGTCAACGCCCCAGGCGCGTCGCCGAGTACCTACTACGTCAAGTCGCTGAAGCTCAACGGCAGGCCCTACCACCAGCTGTACGTGCCGTACTCGCGCCTGAGCAGAGGCGCGACGCTCGACTGGAAGCTCTCCACCAGGCGGACCCACTGGGGTAGCGCCGCGAAGGACGCGCCGCCGTCCTACACGCCGGGGACCAAGGCGGTCGTCGGGTTCCTTCCGGTCCAGCGCGTGACGGTGGCTCCCGGCGCCAGCACCACGGTGCAGATCGGAGCCCAGAACGCGACCGCACGTCGTCAGACCGTGCACGTCGCGCTGTCGGCGCCCGCGGGCCTGACAGCAAGCCCGACGAGCGGCGATCTCAGGGTCCCGGCCGAGGGCAGGTCGAACCTGACCGTGACCTTGCAGGCGACCCCCGACGCCGCGCAGACGTTCTACTCGGTGCCGGTCACCGTCGGCTCGCAGTCGCTCGATCTAACGGTGCTGGTCGCCCAGCCGGGCAGCCTGCTTACGGCGTTCGACAATGCCGGGATCTCCAACGACTCAGATCCCACGGCCGCCGACTTCGACACCGACGGCAACAGCTATTCCGCGCAGGCGCTCGCGAGCGCCGGACTGAGCGCAGGCAAGCCCGTGACCGTCGACGGCGTGACGTTCACGTGGCCGACGCCTGCGCCCGGGTTCCCCGACAACGCGATCGCCGGAGGCCAGAAGATCACGGTGCCAGCTCCCGCCGGAACCCAGAAGCTGGGGTTCCTGGGCGCCGCCACCAACGGGCCCAGCGAAGGCGTCGCGACGCTGAACTACTCCGACGGAAGCTCGGCGCGGTACTGGCTCGGCCTGAGCGACTGGACGCTCAACGCGAGCAGCGCCAAGCCGTCGTTCGGCGACAAGGTGGCTGCCAGCACGTCGTATCGCAACTGTCCCGGCTGCGCCGGCGGTCAGGACAACGTAGCCACGTACATGTTCTACGCGGCGCTGCCGGTCGACTCCTCGAAGACCCTCGAGAGCGTGACGCTGCCCTCCGGAGCCACGCGGGGACAGCTGCACATCTTCGCGATCGGGACCTCGACGCAGGCCGTGAGCTCGCCGGTGGCCGCCTCGCTGAGCCCCGCCACGGCCGCGGCTGGGCAGCAGGTCACGATCCACGGGTCGGGCTTCGGGGCCAGCCAGGGGTCCGGGTACGTGACCCTGTCTGACGACGGCACCACCTGGGGCGCACCGGGGAGTGCGAACACGCTCCCGGTCGACAGCTGGAACGACACGGCGATCACTTTCACCGTGCCGGAACCGAGCGGCGCATCCGGGGCGGTGCACGTCGATCCGGGGACTGACGCGTCGGTGCAGGTCGTCGACTCCAGCGGCTCTGCGTCCAATCAGCCGGATCTGCAGATCACGCCGACGTCCAACCCGGCGGACTACTACGACAACGCAGGAATCTCAGCCGACAGCAACGAGGCGTGCGCCAACTACGACGGCGTTGGCTTCAGCTACTCGGCTGACGCGCTTGCGAAAGCGGGTGTCACCCCCGGCGGCACGGTCAGCGCGGACGGCCTGACGTTCACCTGGCCCAGCGTTCCGGCGTGTGCGATGGACAACATCCTCGCCTCGGGCCAGACGATGCTCGTCGCCGGCAAGTCGGGAGCAAAGACGCTCGGCCTGCTCGGATCGTCGACCAACGGCTCTTCTCAGGGGATGGTCGTCGTCAACTACACCGACGGCACATCCTCGATGGAGCCCGTGATGTTCGACGACTGGGCGTCTTCGCCGGGGACCGGCGACACGGCGGTGGCCACGATGCCGTACCGCAACTCGACCGGCGGCTCCTCGCAGACGATCACGATGTACGTGTTCGCCGCGACGGTGCCGGTCGACTCGTCGAAGACGGTTGTGTCGGTGACGCTCCCCGATGTCAGCAACACCGTCGGGAGCGGCGTGACCGGTATGCACATATTCGCGTTGAGCCTCGGGTGACGGCTGACTAGCGTTCAAAGAATCCGGCCCCGGGTAGCCTAAAGCGCAAAGAAGGCGCGCTTTGGGAGGGCACGGTATGAATCGGATTCGGACATATGGGGCGATGGTCGTGACGGCGGGCGCACTCGCCGCAGCAGCGATGACGATCAGCGGCTGCGGTGCCGCGAGCACGATCGACCCGGTGGCCAAGGCGGCGACCGTCTCGACGGGCACGCCGGGGTATCAGATGAAGTTCGCGCTGGCGTTCACGTCCCCGCAGCTTCCGACGGCGCTCACGATGACCGGCAACGGTGCGATCGACGCGCGCGACCGGATCGGCCAGGTCAACTTCGCGATGAACGTCGGCAACAACCGGGCGCTGACCAAGGCATTCGGCGGCTCGACCGTCCACTTCCAGGAGCTATTCAAGGGCACGACGTTTTACGTGAAGCTGCCGCACCTACCCGGGAGCAAGCTGCCGGCCAACAAGCCCTGGCTGAAGGTCGACCTCGCCAAGGCGTCGGGCATCCCGGGCTTCTCCGCACTCGCCAACAATCCCGTCTCGAGCGACCCGAGCCAGATGCTCGGCTACCTGCGCGCTTCGGGCAGTGTCAACAAGGTCGGGAGCGATGTCATCAACGGCGTCCAGACGACCCACTACCACGCGACGATCGATCTCAGCAAGGTGCCGAACGCGCTGCCCGCTGCGAATCGAGCGAGCGCCAAGCAGGCGATCGCGTCGATCGAGAAGCTCACCGGGCTGCACCAGCTCCCCGTCGACACGTGGGTCGACTCCAACAATCTCGTCCGGCGTATGCGGATGACGTTTGCCGAGAGCCTCGCACCGGCGGTCAAGATCAGCACCCTGATGACGATCGACATCACGAAGTACGGCCCGCAACCGGCGCCGGTGCTGCCGAGCAGCGATCAGGTCAGCGACGTCAGCTCGCTGGCCGGCTTGGGCGGATAGCTAGGCTGTGCAGGCGATGCCCGATCGCTTGCACTACACCGGCAACGACGAAGCCGATGCGCTGATCGCGGCCGATCCGATGGCGCTGCTTGTCGGGTTCGCGCTGGACCAGCAGGTGCCGGTGCAGAAGGCGTTCATGGGCCCGCTCGTGCTCAAGGAGCGGCTCGGGACGCTCGACGCCACCGCGATCGCCGAGGCGGACCTCGATCCGATCTTCCGCGAGAAGCCGGCGCTCCACCGCTATCCGGGCGCGATGGCCAAGCGCGTGCACGATCTCGCCGTCCACATCCGCGACGAGTACGACGGCGACGCGGGTCGCGTGTGGACCGACGCCGCCGACTCCGATCAGCTGCGTGCCAACCTCGAAGGCCTGCCTGGGTTCGGCGAGATGAAGGTCAAGTCGATGGGCGCGGTGCTGGCAAAGCGCTTCGGCCTGGAGGCCGCGCAGGCGCTCGTGCCGCCGCACCCGACGCTCGGCGACGTCGACTCTGCGCAGGCGCTGGCCGACTACCAGGCCGCCAAGCGTCTGCACAAAGCGGAGTGGACGAAGATGCGCGCGACCGCGTAGGTCGCGCGCCCTCGCCCAAGTAATTACTCGACCGCGCGGATCGTCCAGAAGTCGCTGGCGAGCGTGCTCTGCAGCAGGTAGGGGTACGGCATCGTGAAGTAGCCCTGGAGCCCCCAGTCGGGTCCCCACGAGTTGCGGATGATGAAGGCTTGCTGTGACTCGTCATAACCAACGGCGAGCACCGCGTGACCGCCGACCTGCTGCTCGCTGGCCGTCGGCATCTGCAGGTGGCCGCTCTGTGCCATCTGCTGGCTCTCGAAGTAGTCGTAGACCGTGAAACCAAGCACGAACGGATAGCCGGACGCGAGGCAGCCCTTGAGCTGGCCGAGCGTCGCGGTTAGGCGCTTGTAGAGGATCGCCTGGTTCGCACTGCCGCCGGCGAACGCCTGGTCGGACGGCTTGTCGCGGAACTTCGTGATGTCGTATGGCCAGTCGGTCTCCGGTGGCGCGCCGAGCTTGTTGACCGACTTGACGCCGTCACGGATCTGCGCGCCCGAGTCCGAGTCGATGGTGTTCTCGATGGCGCGCTCGTTGTAGTAAATGAACAGGCGCGACGGCGTGAACGGACTCGGCTTGCCCTGCTTGATCTGGTCGAATTCGAGTGCCCCGCCGATTGCGTTCGCGGTGCAGCTCCCGAGCTGCCCCTGGTCGTAGACCGGCGGGCACTGCGGCCGCAGGTCGACCTGCTCGGGCAGCTTTGCCAGCACCTCTTCGGGTGCTGCGTACATGAAGTCGCGCCCATCGGGCAGGTCTGCATTCCACCCGTAGCGTTCGATCTTGCGCTCCACTTTGGCCTCCTTTAGGAGTCAAGGCCCACGACTCGGTCCCTCCTCATCGTGGAGCTGCGATAGAAACCCCCGCCGGCTATGTATCCGATACCGGCCCAGTCAGTGTTGCTCCGGCCCCGGGCAGTGTCAAGCAGGTGTGACTTTTTTCACAAGGCTGAAAGGTCCGGATTTGCCCCACCGGCTGCGGTAATGTCAGCTCGTGATCAAGGCCGACGGCTACGAGGAACTGCGCAAGGCGATCGTCAGCGGCGAGCTGCTGCCGGGCGAGCGGTTGCTCGAAGAGGAGCTGAGTGCGCGTCTCGGCGTCGGACGTGCGGCGGTGCGAATGGCGCTCGTGCGCCTGGAGCAGGACGGCCTCGTCGAGCGCGAGCGCAACCGCGGCGCGACCGTCCGGCGCGTGTCCGAGACCGAGGCCGTTGAGATCCTCGAGGCGCGCGCGGCGCTCGAGGGGCTGGCCGCCCGCCACGCGGCGATGAACGCCGACGCCGCGGTCGTCGCCGAACTGCGCGGGATCGTCGCCGAGATGCGAAAGCTACGCCAGCGCGGCGACCTGCTCGCCGTCTCGGACGCGAACGCCCGCTTGCACGCACGGATCCTCGAGGTCTCCACCCACGAGACCGCTCGGCGACTGTCGCGGACGCTGACCTCGCAGATCGTGCGCTTCCAGTACCGGACGGTGATGCTGCCCGGACGCGCGCAGGCGTCGTTCGACGAGCACACCGAGATCGTCGAGGCGATCGCCGCGCACGACCCGGCGGCCGCCGAGCGCGCGATGCGGCGCCACCTGCAGCGCGTTGCCAAGGCGCTGCGCACGCACGCCGACGACGCAGCTCGAAGCGCTGCGTCTAATGGACAGGGTCGGGCGTCGTCGAGCTGAAGTCGCGGTCTGCAGCGGCTGGCGGCCGCGACGGCAGCAGCGGCCGAAAGTCGCGCAGGCGCGCGCAGCCGAGCCAGACGCCGACCCCCCGCGCGGACTCGTCGGCGAGACGTAGGACGCCGTAGCTCGCCGGGTCAAGCGGCGAGCGGTCCGAGAGCCAGTCGCCGAGCAGCCACGCCGCGAGCAGCAGCACGAGCCGGCGCGCCGGCCCCCGCCGTCGCGGCACCACCGCCGCCGCGACCGCCAGCGGCGCCCATGGCCCCGCGAACGCTCGCGCGAGGTCGCGCCCCTCGAAGCCGATCTGCTCGACGCTGATCCGCGCCGCGACTGCCGCGGCGCGTGGCATTCGCGCCGACAGCTTTCGCTCGAGCCGCACCCCGCGCACAATCGTCAACGCGACGAGCGACAAAGGATGCACGATCAACGCCGCGAGCCATGCAACCGTCGCCGCCGGCGACAGGTACACCGTCGGCACCCTTGTTGGATGGCGGCGCGACAGCGGCGCGACCGAGCCGTTGTAGAAGACCCGACGCAGGTACCACGCCAGCGGCCGGACACGATGGTCGTGCGCGACCGTGACACGCGGGTCATAGCGCGTTTGCCATCCGGCGTCGTGCAGCCGCCAGACGAGGTCGACGTCCTCGCCGATATCGAGCTGCTCGTCGAAGCCGGCGCCGAGCGCGTCGCGGCGCGCGACCAGCGCGGCGCTCGGTACGTACCAGACCGGCGAGAACGGTCGCGCGAGCGACGGGCGCGCGCCCATGTCGAGCTTCGACCGGCGGCGCTCGTACTCCGCGAACCGGCCGCGCTGACCGGCCGGCGACACAATCCGCGGCGCCGCCAGCGCGACGGACGGATCGTCCATGTGCGCGATCAGCGCTGACGGAAACGCCGCCGAGGGCACGCAGTCGCAGTCGAGGAACGCGACCAGCGGCGTGGTCGCGAGCCGCAGCCCAGTGTTGCGAGCGGCCGACGGGCCGCGGTTGAGGTCGTGTCGCACGAGCCGCGCCCCGGCATCCCGGGCAACACGAGCGATTGCCTCCGCATCCGGCGAGCCGTCGTCGATGACGATCGCGGGCCACCCGCCGCCGAGCGCCGCCAAGCATGCGCGCAGCCGATCGGCGTCCCCGTGCACCGGAACGATCACGGTCACCTCAGCTGACCTCACCGGCACCCCGACCGGCAACGGATCGCACAAGCCCGCGTCGAGCAGCCGCCGCGCGAGCAGCCGCTCCTCGAGCGCCTCGCCGACGGGCTGTCCCGCAAACCAGCCGGCGACGACACGCGCTCCGATCGGGGAGAGCGTCAACAGCCGCAGCGGTGCGCCTCCGAGCAGCACCTCACCGTCGCGAACGCTCCGGAGCCCTGCGGCGGGACGTAGCCGCCATCCGACCGGGACCGGCTGCGCCGCCATCTACGGCGTCAGCCCGGCGTCGACCGGGATCACGGCGCCGGTCAGCGCCGACGCGCCCGGGCCGCACAGCCAGATCACCGCCTCGGCGATCTCCTCGGGCTCGAGCAGCCGGCGGAGCATGTGCTGCGGTGCGAACGCATCCTGGTCGGGGAGGTCGTACACCTCCGCGCTGGCGGCAAGCATCGCGCCGCGGGTCGAGCCCGGACACACGACGTTGGCCGACACGCCGGTCCCGGAGAGGTCGGCCGCCAGCGCGCGGACGTAGCCGACAGTCGCGGCCTTCGCGGCCGAGTAGGCGGCGAGCTGTGGCATCGCGCGCAGCGCCGCGGCCGAGGCGATCGCGACGAAGCGCCCGGCGCCGGCCGCGATCATCCCGGGGACCGTCGCCTCGACGAGCCGCCTGGTGCCGTGCAGGTTGACGTCGAGCACCGTCGACCACAGCTGCTCGTTGGTGTCCCAGGCAGGGGCGCCGGCGACCACGCCTGCCGCAGCGACGGCGGCCGCGGCGCTCCGCCCATGCATCAGCGTCGTCAACCGCGAGACGAAGTCCTCGGCGGCGACGTCGGCGCGCAGGATCTCGACCTCCGCTGCGCCCGCCCGCCGGCAGCGTCCGGCGACCGCGTCGAGCTCGGCGAGCGTCGGCATCGCATAGTCGATCCCGCGCTGCCCGGCGCACGCGTCGACGAGCAGTACCGACCAGCCGTGGCTGCCGAGACCGACGCCGACCGCGGCGCCGATGCCGCGCGCCGCACCGGTCACGACCGCAAGTCCCGGGGAGTCAGGCATGCGCCCCCGCCGCCAAGAGCAACGAGTCCAGCGCCGCCGCGCAGTCGCCGGCCAGCTCGGTCAGCAGACGCTGTCCTTCCGCCGCGCTCGCGCCCGATGGATCGCCGAGCACGCCGTTGGGGCTGACGGCGCGCACGCCGTCGCGACGGAGACGGCCGGCGAGCTCGCTCAGCGGCCGCCGGTCACCGGCCGCGGCCAGTCCTGTGCGCACGACCTCCGGATCGAGGTGCAGCAGCAGCGACGTCTCGGTACGCCCCGCGTGCGCGTCCCCACCCGCGGGTGCGACCGAATACGCCGCGCAGACGCGCCCCTCCGACGACAGCCGAGCAACGGCAAGCGCAACCGCCTCGGCATTGCCGCCGTGGCCGTTGACGAGCAGCAGCGCACCCCAATGACGCGAGGCATCGCGGCCGAGCTCGACGAGCAGCTCCGAGAGCGCTGCGGTGCCAATCGAGAGCGTGCCAGGGAACGCGTCGTGCTCGCCGCTCGCGCCGAGCGTCACCGGCGGCGCCACCGCGACGTCGTCGCGCCCGTCCGCAGCGGCCGTCGCGACCGCGACGGCAATCCGCGTGTCGGTGTCGAGCGGCAGGTGCGGTCCGTGC
>DASXDD010000044.1:0-31760 GCA_036490775.1 Solirubrobacteraceae bacterium
TCTTGACGAGTGGCGGACCAAGCGCCGTGCCACTGAGAACCGCGCGGCAGCGGTCGGCGCCTCCAGCCCAGGCGAGCGGAGGCACGCCGCCTTCCAGTTCGAACAGCGCGGCGCAGAGTTGTTCGAAATGAAGCCAACCCATGCGATCCAGCGCATAGCTCACGCTCTGGAGTTTGGCTGATGCGGATGCCCGCTCGCCGGTCAGGCTTTATCGATGGCGCGCATCTAGTCGGCATCCCGCGGGTCCATCGGGCGCGTGTTCAAGGGCCGCACGGCATCTTGAGCCGAATAGACCGTCAACTCGCTCGGTCGTGCGAGCAGGCCGTCGAGTCCGAGCTGGAAGTCTGCGAACCCTGTGGAGCGATAGTGCGTGTCGAGCGCCTGCTGGCTTTCCCACTCACTTAGGAGAACGAACCAGCTGGGGTCTGCCAGGGTCGCAGCGAAGACGTAGCGTCTGCAGCCCGGCTCGCCGGCGGCCCAGCTCTCAAATCGCTTGAGCTGCGCTTCCAGCTCTTCTCGCCGTCCGCTGAGCCCGAACATCTCGGCAACGGCGATCACGACCATGAGTCGCAGCTTCGCACACCCAGCGCCAGGTGTTGCTACCGCTCTAGACGATCCTGTCCATCGCGCAACTTCAGGGCGCGCAGATGCGCGGCGGTACATTTGAGGTCCAGAGAGGGTGGCCGGAGTCGACGCCCGCACGTGCCATGGCGAGTCAGCTGAGGAGCCGTATCCAATGACAGGCGTTACAAACGAGATCGACCCCAGCGTGGCGCCGAGCGGGCCCGGTTGCGTGGAGTGCCTAGCCGGTGCGTCGCCCGGTTGGTGGCTGCATCTGCGCCGGTGCGCAACGTGCGGGCATGTCGGCTGTTGCGACAACTCGCCCGGCCAGCATGCAACCGGGCACTACCGATCAGCGCAGCATCCCGTGCTGCAAAGCTTCGAACCGGGCGAAGACTGGTTTTACGACTACCGCACCGGCGAGTTCTTCAATGGACCTCTGCTGGACCCACCCGCTAGTCATCCAGTCGATCAGCCTGTACCGGGCCCGGCTGGAGCCGTCCCCGCCGATTGGGAGCGCCATCTCAACTGACGGCCGCTCGACGGATCCGCGGTGGTGCAGGTCGCGGGTCCGGTGATCAGTGCGCGACGCGGGAGCGATGCTCGCGCAACCGGCGCTCGGCGAGCTCGGCGTTGCGCTCGAGCTCTTTCAACCTGGCGTTCGGACCGAGCCCCCAGCGATACAGCTTGGCGCGCAATAGGGCGATCCGCTCGCGGCAATACCGGGCCTCGGCTTCCAGCAGCTCGGTTTCGCCACTCGAGCTCACAGGTCGAACTCCGACACCTGGTAGGCGCTGCAGGCGAGAACCTCTCGAGCGCCGTGCCGCACGCCCGCCTCGAGATGGCGCCAGACGACGAACGGCTGATGCGGGCCCATGTCGAAGATTGCCATCACGGTGCCGCCACGAAGCGGGTCAGGCATCCCAACCTCGGTGATGCAGTCGACGCTGCCCCGACGCGCCCACAGCCGCAGGATCCGGCGCGTGCTGGGGCTGCGGCCCATCTCGACTTGGATCTGCCGGCGCATCTCGACATACGCGAGCTCGGTGGCGCCGTTGCCTTCGTCAACTCCGGGGATGAAAAACGCGGTCATGGCTAGATCCCTCGGTCGCGCGCGTCCTTGGAGAGCGCTGCGCTGATCGCCGCCGGCTGGGTGCGAGCCTCGAGCTCGTCGATCAACTGCCCCTGCCGTGCGGACTCGCGGTGAACGGAATCCTGAAGCCCTTCGACCAACTGCTCGAGATGGGCGATTCGCGCTTCCAGGTCGCCAAGCTCATCGTCTGGCGTCTGCGGCGGCGGTGCCGCGCTCGGCCTCGACGGCTCCGACTCGGTGCGGCGGACCTGTCGGATCCGAGCAATCAGGCCCTCTCGCTCGCGCAGGCTCATCGCTTGCCCGATCGCTTAGGCGACTCCCGGGGCGGGGGATACTGTCGCCGCTCGTCGTCGGTCATCTTCCGGATTACCAGCGAGCCGCTCTCGACCTGCTGGCGGATAAGCGCGAGCTTGTCCAAGCGCTTCTCCTCGGCTCGCTCTCGCTGCGACTTCAATCGATTCCCCTTCTTGGCCGGCGCGATGTGACGAACTCAGAGGGAGGTTCGCTGCGTCGGCGAGGAGAACCCCACGGGCGGTGATCTGTACCCGTCTAACCACCGTAGCAGTAGGCACAACCGCCGAGAGCGCTTGCGCGCAAAGCTGCCCGTAAGATGCCTTGCCATGCCGAAATGCTCTCCATCCGGTGCCTGATTGTCGGCGACGGCCAACATGACCGAGGTAACCGTCCTCGGCGGGGACCGCTACCAGGTTGATGGCGATCCCAAGGACGTCGAGAAGGCGATCCTCGACGCAGCCCGTGGTTCGCTGATGCAGCTCGCTTGGCTGGTTGAATCCGAGACGGGCGCCCTGCTCGGCATCAATCCTGAATGCGTCGTGATGCTCAGAGCTCTCGGCTCTTAGCCGAGGCTCGGTCCGCTCCGTCGGTGGCCGCGTAGACTGGGCGCTCGGCTTCTATCGGAAAGGGTCGGTCCATGACCCACCTCTGCTGCCCCAGCTGTCGACTGCGCTTTACCACGGCTGCGGCGGCGTATCTCTCGGCTTGTCCCGTTTGCGGACAGCAGCCGCGCCCCGTGGCCAACCCAAGCCAATGCGTCGGCTACAGCCTGTTCACGCCGGAGTATCTGCCTCAGGACGCGCCCGAGGCGGCCGCCGTGGCTATTCGGCTCCCTGATCCTCGTGAGGCTCGGTAGCGATCGAGCCGGCCTCGCCTGTCGTCGGCACTCCTGTGTGAGTCAGGGACTCCCGGCGGCGCGCGTCCTTCTTGGCCGCCTTCTCTGCCCGGCGCTCACGGAGCTTGCTCTCACGGGAGAGCTTGGCCATTGTGGTCTTCTTCTTACCGCGTGACGACACGGGTTAGAGGGTCACTACGTTCGCGGCGGCCGGACCCTTGGGGCCCTGCTCGACGTCGTAACTGACCTTCGCGCCGTCGGTCAGCGACTTGAAGCCGCTACCGCTGATCGAGCTGTGGTGAACGAAGAGGTCCTTGCCGGACTCGTCGGGCGTGATGAACCCGAAGCCCTTCTGGTCGCTGAACCACTTGACGGTTCCTGTTGCCATGTTGCATTCCTCCGGTGACGTGCACTGCGAAACGCGGAGGCTCTGAAAGCAACGACTGCGATAACGCGGGGCACTGCGGGTGTAAGTCGAGCGGGTGCTCGATCGGCAAAGGAGTCTATCGGGCGGCCTGGTCACGGGGTTTTTTCAAGCTCGTGGACGTGGGTCGCTAGGTCGTCTAGCAAGCTACCCGATAGGACCGGTGAACAATGAGCGGATTGCCGAACGTAGTACTCGTCCACGGGGCGTGGGCGGATGGGTCCAGTTGGAGTGCAGTGATCGGTCGGTTGCAGGACCAGGGCTACAAGGTCACGGCTCCCCAGTTCCCGATGACGTCGCTGGCCGACAACGTCGCGCGGCTGCGGTTGGTGCTCGGCCGTCAGGACGGTCCAACGATCGTCGCGGGCCACTCTCATGGCGGCCAGATCATGACCGCGCTGGGCACCGACGCACCGAACGTCGTCGGTCTGGTCTATATCGCGGCGTTCGGACTCGACGAGGGGGAGTCGATCGGGACGCTTTTGCAACAAGGTCCTCCGACCCCGGCGCTCGCGCATCTGGACATCGATTCAGAAGGGTTTGCCTGGCTGCCTGAGGATGACTTCGTCAACCATTTCGCCGCCGATGTCGACCCGTCCGCCGCGCGGGTCATGTATGCCGTCCAGCAGCCCTTGCACACGTCCGCACTCGCCGATGTCATGGGCGTGCCGGCGTGGAGAGCGCTGCCGTCGTGGTACCTGGTGGCCGATGGTGACCAGGCGATCCCGCCGGATGCCGAACGGCAGTTCGCGGCGCGGATGGGCGCGGACACGATCGAGGTCGCGAGCAACCACGTTGCGATGGTCTCGCATCCCGACGAGGCCCTCGAACGGATCACCACCGCGGCGAACTCGGTCGCAGCGGTCGCGGTCGGTTAGGGCCGCTTCGACAGCCTGAGCTTCACCGACCCGTCGCACCCGAGCCTCAGCGAAGTTGGCCTATATGGTGCCGGTGGTGGGGAAGAACCTCGGTGACGCTCAGCAGCCACAAGTCCACTCGTTCGGGTCCGACGTCTACACGCGTCCGGGCGGCTGAGGGCGTGCTCGCGGCGGCGGCGCTGGTCGCCGTCGCCGCCGCGATCGGTGTCGCCACGGCCTCCGCTCGTCAGCCTGCTGCCCGCACAGCGGCCGCCCAGCGGATCACGTTCGGCAACGTGACGTGCGCTCCCGGCTGGCGCGCGCCGAATCCCGGCCGCGCTCGATTCGCGGTTGCCAACCGCTCAGGGCACGTCGCGACGATCTACTTGTTCCGCGCCACGAGCGGTGCAATCGTCGGCCAGATCGGCGCCCTTGAGCCGGGAAGAACGCGCATGCTCACCGTCAGACTTCGACCCGGCCCGTATGCCTGGGGCTGCGACCTGCGGGGAATGCCGAGGCATGTCTCCGACGCCGCACGAGTCCCGGTGCACGGTCAGCTCGGGGGCCCCGGCCCGAAGCCGATCCCGCTGCTCACCGGCGAGATCGCAGGTCAGATGCGGACCTACCGGGGCAACGTCGCGCGGCAGATCGGCGTGTTGCAGGCGCAGGTCGCGACGCTCGTGCAGGACCTGCGCAACCGCGACCTGGCGGCGTCGGAGTCGGCTTGGCTAACCGCGCACCTGACCTGGCTGGACATCGGCCAGGACGATGGCGCCTATGGGGCGTTCGGCGACCTCGGACGCCAGATCGACGGGACCGCGGCAGGCCTCGTCGACGGGACCGCCGATCCGGGTTTCACCGGCTTTCACCGGGTCGAGTTCGACCTCTGGAGACTGGGCGATCTCGCCGCCGCGACCCGCGACGCGGCGGTGCTCGCCTCGCGCGTCCAAGTGCTTGCGCGTCAGAAGCTGGCGACCGAACTGCCGCTCACGCCGCTCGGGCTCAGCACGTGGACGTTGCGACCGCACGAGATCCTCGAGGACGCGCTGCGGGACTCGCTGAGCGGCAACGACGACTATGGCAGCGGCACCGGCCTTGCTTCGGTGACGGCCGACGTGGCGATCACGCATGAGCTGCTGACGCTGCTCGAGCCCGCGCTCGCGCCACGGTCGCCGCGCCTGGTTGCGACCGCGCGACGTCAGCTGACCGCCGTGGTGAGTGCGATCGACGCGACCCGCGCGAACGGGCGCTGGATCGCCGTGGCGGCGCTGACGCCTGCCCAGCGCGAACGGGTCGACGCCGCCGTGGGCGCCGCGCTCGAGACGCTCGCCCCGATTCCCGACGTCCTCAAGGTTGGCGGCGGCTCATGACGCTCGACCGCCGCCAGTTCCTCGCTCGCTCGGGCCTCGGCGCCGTCAGCGCGACCGCGCTCGGGGCCGGCATCCTTCGTCCCGGCAGCGCCGAGGCGAAGACCGACCCGCTGCAGGCCGATGGCCCGCTCGAGCTGAGCGCTGTAGCCAGGCCCGCGGCACGGATGCCGGCCGTCCCGTTCCACGGGCTCCACCAAGCCGGCATCGTCGGTCCGCCTCCGCCGGCCGCATGTTTCGTCGCGTTCGATGTGACCGCCCAGAGCCGACGCTCGCTGGCGGAGCTGCTGCGAACGTTGACCGAGCGCGCCCGCTTCCTGACGGCAGGTGGCGTGCCGCGCAATCTCGGCACGGTCGCGCCGCCGTCCGACAGCGGGACGCTCGGACCGGTGGTCCCAGCGGACGGGCTGACGGTCACGCTTGGCGTCGGGAGCTCCCTGTTTGACCACCGCTTCGGGCTGGCGCCGCAGAGGCCGCGGCACCTGACCGAAATGAGGTCGTTTCCGAATGACAACCTCGACCCCGCCCAGACGGGCGGCGACCTGCTGCTGCAGATCTGTGCCGGCGGTGCCGACACCGCGGTCCACGCGCTTCGCGACATCGCCAAGCACACCCGTGGCGGGATGCAGATCCGCTGGCGGCTGGACGGATTCGTCGCGCCGCCGCGACCGGTCGGGGTTCCGCGCAACCATCTCGGGTTCAAGGACGGGATCGCCAACCCCGACGTCTCGGACCCGCGGGTGGCGAGGAGGCTTCTGTGGGTGGTGCCCGGGATCAGCGAGCCCCGGTGGGCCGTCGGCGGTAGCTATCACGTCTGCCGGATCATCAAGATGTTCATCGAGTTCTGGGACCGTGTGTCGCTGACCGAGCAGCAGCAGATGATCGGGCGCTTCCGCGACACGGGCGCGCCGCTTGACGGGGTCGCCGAAACGGACATCCCGAACTTCCGCGACGACCCGCGCGGCCGCAGGATCCCGCTGAGCGCGCACATCCGGCTCGCCAACCCACGCAGCGAGGCGACCGAGGAGAGCCGCATCTACCGCCGTGGCTACAACTACGACCGCGGGGTCGACCTCAACGGCAACCTTGACATGGGCCTGATCTTCAACGCGTTCCAACAGAACCTGAAGCGTCAGTTCGAAGCCACCCAGCTGCGGCTGGTCGGCGAGC
Organism: Solirubrobacteraceae bacterium; assembly: GCA_036490775.1. Lineage (GTDB taxonomy): Bacteria > Actinomycetota > Thermoleophilia > Solirubrobacterales > Solirubrobacteraceae > Palsa-465. Next base: position 6,602 of record DASXDD010000044.1, read on the forward strand.
CGATGGTCGACTACGTCAGCCCGGTCGGCGGCGGCTACTTCTTCGCAGTGCCGGGGGTGCGCGGCCAGTCGGACTGGTTCGCGCGCGGCCTACTCGAGGCGTAGCGCACGGTGATTCGTGCAACACGTCGGGCTCGCGGGTCGTGATCGACCCCGCAAGCAACGTGATCACGCACACGATCGAGATCGGGCTGGGCGACGAGCCGACTGGGATCGCGTTCGCCTGACAGCCCGGCGAGGCCTCGTCAGATGCGCCGGCTGCGCCCGGCCCAGTAGGGCTCGCGCAGCCGGCGTTTGAACAGCTTGCCGGTGTCGTCGCGCGGCAGCGAGTCGCTGAGCTCGATCACGCGTGGGACCTTGTAGCCGGCCAGGCGCTCGCGCAGATACGCGCGGATCGCGTCGGCGGTCAGCTCCGGGTCGGCGTCGATGTGCGCGGCGAGTGCCTCGCCGAACTCATCGTCGGGGATCCCGAACACGGCGCAATCGCGGACGCCGTCGAGCCCGATCAGGCAGCTTTCGATCTCGGCCGGGTAGATGTTGACGCCGCCGCTGATGACCATGTCGGTGCGACGGTCGTTGAGGTACAGGTAGTCATCGGCGTCGAGATAGCCGATGTCGCCGACGGTGATCAGGCCGTCGTGGTCGATCGACGCGCGCTTGTCCGGATCGTTGTTGTAGGTGAAGTTCGGCGACGCAGGCTGGTTGACGTAGACGTCGCCCGACTCGCCGGCCGCAAGCTCGCGTCCGTCGGCGTCGAGGATCTTCACGACCGCGCCGCCGACGGGACGTCCGACGGTCCCGGGACGCGACAGCCACGCTTCGCTGTCGCAGAACGTGACCGGGCCGCTCTCGGTGCCGCCGTAGTACTCGACGACGATCGGCCCCAGCCAGTCGATCATCGCGCGCTTGACATCCGGCGGGCATGGCGCGGCCGCATGGACGACCCACTTCAGCGACGACAGGTCGTATCGGTTGCGTACCGGCTCGGCAAGCGCGAGCAGGCGCACGAACATCGTCGGCACCATCTGCACCGCGGTGATTCGCTGCCGCTCGACGATCGCGAGGAACTCCTCCGGGTCAAAGCGCCGCATGATCGTCATGTCCATGCCCTTGGCAACCGCCAGCAGCGCATACACGTTCGGCGCGGTGTGGTACATCGGGGCTGGGATCACCGTGCGCTCGCCCGGGCCGAGGCCGAACACCTCGTCGAGCATCGCCAGCATCTGTTCGCGGCGCTCGTCCTCGCTCTCCTCACGGACGACGCCCTTCGGCCGCCCGGTCGTGCCCGAGGTGTAGATCATGCTCAGCGGCGCGCGTTCGGGCGGCTCCTGATGTGGCTCAGACGCCGCCAGCCATTCCGGCCAGCGCAGTGCCCCGGCGGGCAGGCCGTCCGCCTCCCCGGCAGCCGCCGGAACGACGATCACCGCAACTCCGTCAGGGACCCCGGCCGCCACGGTCGGCCACAGATCGGCGTCGACGATCAGCGCCTTGGCACCGGAGTCGCGGAGCACGTACTGGACTTCGTCGGCGCGCCAGTGCCAGTTGATCGGGACGGCGCTCGCCCCGAGCGGGACCGCGGCGAACGACGCCTGCAGGAACTCGAGGTCGTTGTGGAGCATCAGTGCGACGCGGTCGCCGGCGCCGACCCCCAGAGCGCTCAGCCCGGTGGCCGCGCGGCGCGCTCCGTCGATCAGTTGGGGGTAGGACGCGAATCGTTCGCCACAGCGAACCCCCACTGCCTCGGATCCCTCCATCTCGCCGGCATCCTATTGGTGTTGACGCGCTGCAACCAGGGCGCATAGGGTGGCTCCATGGCCAATGAACCAATGATCCAAAACCTCGTCCGCATGCGCGGCGCCGTCGGCGCCGGAGCGTGGCTTGCGCCGCGATTCTCCGGCCGGTTGTTCGGACTGGACCCCAATGCGAACCCGCAGGCTCCCTATCTCGGACGCCTGTTCGGTGCGCGCGACGTCGCGCTCGCGTTCGGGCTCAGCACCAGCTCAGGCAGCCAACGCGCCAACTGGCTGCGGATCGGCGTTGCCTGCGACCTCGCCGATGCCGTTGCCGGCGTGCTCGCCGGTCGCCGGGGCGAGCTGCCGGCGCGCGCGACGGTCCTCGTGACCGCTACCGCGCTCGCTGCTGCGGCGCTCGGCATCGTGGCACTGCAGTCCGCCGAGTCGCCCGGGCAGACATCCTGACCGGCGGGGTGGAGGGCTGAGACCTACCTAACCCCGTACGCGGTGCAGATCCGGCCGAGTCGCTCCATCGCGGCCGCCGGCTGCTCGGGAAGCTCGTCGAGCGCATCGGCGGCGGATCGCAACGCGTCGATCGTGACCTCGCGCGCCTCGAGCGCGAACCGCCCCAGCCAGCGGACCGCGGCGCGCTCGTAGCGCTCGGGGTCGCCGTCGCGAAACACGAGGCACACGCGCAGAGCGTCGGCGAGCCCGATGTGGGGAAGCTCGCGCGCCGTGGTGATCACCAGCAGCTCGTTGCCGACGTCGAGCGCGCGGCGAAATCGCGTGTAGGCACTCCCGTCACTCGTCACGAACGTATGTTCGCACCCAGGTCAAGCGGCGTGTGCCACGACGGGCGCGCGGCGCGACCGCATCGGCTGATGCGATCGCGCCACGACAGGGCCCTACAAGGTGCTCAGACCCGGGGTACCCAGAAGGGTGTTGACCAGGTTGAGCAGTCCTGCCGTCAGGCCCGATGTCGGCGTGGTTGCGCCGGTGCCGTTCAGCAGGTTCGAGACGCCGCACAGCAGGTTCCCGAGCAGGTTGCCCGAGCCCGACTGCGCGGTGATGTCGAGCACGATCGGCTGGTTGGCGAGCGTTCCGCCGCCGAGCGTCACGTGCAGCCCGAGCAGGTTGAGGTTCACCGGGCCGAGCACGAGGTGCAGGATCGGACACGCGGCCGCCGACTGAGCGGTGCCGGCAGCGGCCTTCTGGACCTGCGTGGGGATCGCGACGTTCGAGCGGTGGATGCGCTTCTGGCCGACGTTCCCGGTCAGCGTGCCGACGGCGAACGTCTTGCCCTGGCGGCTGACGAACCGGTCAACGCTGAAGCTGCCGGTGAACGTCTTGTGGTTCTGGGCCTTGCCCGTGACCGGGATGTTCTGCAGCGACTTCACTGCGGTGGCCGGACGTGCGGTGTGCGCGCTCGCGCTGATCGGGATGACCAGAAGCGACGCACACGCGACTGACATTGCAATCGCAGACTTGCGTAGTGACATGACACTCTCCGTCGGACGTGGGTTTCGTCTCACTCTTCCGGCCGAAACGCACGAGCGCTCAAGAGCTCTGACACACGAGCCCTACCCCGCATTAGCCGACACCCTCGTATACGTCAACCCAGGTGGACGAAATCGAGCCGCCAGCCCCTATCGTTCACGCCGTGCAAGCTGGCAGACGCGTGCTCGTGACGGGCGGTTCCCGCGGGATTGGTGCCGCTGTCGCCCAGGCGTTCGCGACGTCGGGCGATCGAGTCGCCGTCCACTACGGCTCGCGGCGCGAGCAGGCCGCCGACGTCGAGGCGAGCCTGCCAGGCGCGGGGCACATGGTTGTCGGCGCCGACCTCCAGGACCCGGAGGCGATCCACGCGATGGTCTCCGAGGTCGCCGGGGCGTTCGGGGCGATCGACGTGCTGGTCAACAACGCGGGCGTGTTCGAGCCGCACCCGATCATCGAATCCTCCTACGAACAGTGGCAGCGGGCGTGGGCGCACACGCTCGCCGTGAACCTCGTCGGCGCCGCGAACGTCACCTGGTGCGCGGTGCGGCACATGGGACGCGGCGGGCGGATCGTCAATGTCTCGTCTCGCGGAGCGTTTCGCGGTGAGCCTGACAACCCCGCCTACGGTGCCAGCAAGGCCGGCCTCGCATCGCTCGCCCAGTCGCTCGCGCGGTCGCTCGGGCCGCGTGGGATCGCCGTCACCACGGTCGCTCCGGGCTTCACCGAGACCGAGATGGCGGAGTCGGCGCTGCTTGGGGCGGAGGGGGAGCGACGGCGCGCCGAGAGCCCGCTGGGTCGCGTGGCCACACCACAGGAGGTCGCGGCCGCGGTGCTGTACCTCGCTTCGCCCGAGGCCGAACTGGTGAGCGGCACCGTGCTCGACATCAACGGTGCTTCTCACCTCAGGATGTGAGCGCCGCGAAATGACCGCGATGACGGTACGACCGTTTCTGATCGCGTGCGCGGGGTACGGCCTACGGGACGGGACATGTCGCTTCTGAGATCAGCAATGCGCGCCGCGGCTACCGCGGCTGATGGAACCATCGCCTGGGGCGAGATGGCCGTCAGCGACTGGATGCACCTTCGGCAGACCCTGGACGGAAGCGACATCGACGCCTGGGATCCGGACTACATCCGTCGCGTGTTGCCACTCTGGCGCACGTTCATGGGTACATATTTCCGGGGCGAGGTTCGCGGCCTGGACAACATCCCCGAGACGGGTCCTTCGCTGCTGGTCGGAAACCATTCCGGTGGCACGATGATCGCGGACACGTTTGTGTTCGCGACCGCGTTCTACACGCGGTTTGGCCCCGAGCGGCGCTTTCATCAGCTCGCACACGACATCGCGGCCCGCATCCCGGCGACCGGGATCAGCCGCTGGGGAACTGTCGCCGCTTCGCACGACAATGCGCGCAAGGCATTCGACGAAGGCGCACCGGTGCTCGTCTATCCGGGCGGCGACTACGAGACCTTCCGGCCCAGCTGGCACTCGGACCAGATCGAATTCGGGGGACGCAAGGGCTTCATCAAGCTCGCGCTCGAGCAACAGGTGCCGATCGTGCCGGTCGTCGCCGTCGGCGGCCAGGAGACCGCCCTGTTCGTCACCCGCGGCGAGCGTGCCGCCCGGATCACCGGCTGGGCTGATCTGACCCGGATCAAGGTGCTGCCGGTGGCGCTTGCGCCGCCGTTCGGAGTCAGCCTGCTCGACCTCCCGACGCGCATCCCGCTGCCGGCGAAGATCACCGTCGAGGTTCTACCGCCGATCGACCTCTCCGAGCGTTTCGGAGCCGACCCCGCGTACCAACACGTCTACGACGAGGTCACGGGCGAGATGCAGGACGCGCTGACCGAGCTTCAGAGCGAACGCACCCTCCCGATCGTCGGGTAGCAGGCGTTCCCGAAGGCTCAGCTGCCGACGCCGAACGCCCGGGACGTCCGCAGCACGCGACCGTTTGCGTCCAGCGCCTGCACCTTGAACACCTTCGCGCCCGCGGTGACCGGGATCGCGGTCTCAAACCCGACCTTGCCGGTCGTCGCCACCGGCGACAGGCCGCTGGCGCTGGCCCCGGCGAGAACCCGCCAGGAGGCGACGTTCGTAGCGCCGTTCCAGCTTGCGTAGACGACGGTCTTGCCGCCCTTGTGTAGCGCGGCTCCAACCGGCGGGTACAGCGGCCGGCCGACCCACTGCTGGACCTTGGCGCGGTAGCTGAGATCCGGCTTGGGGAGCACGATGTCGTAGACGAGCTTGCCCGAGGTGTCGAACTCCGACATCACGGGCTGCGATCCCCAACCGACGAACGCATCGCCGTTGGGGAGAATTTGGGTGCTGCCCATGTAGTCGGCGTCGAACTTGGGGCCGCGTGAATACTGAGCGGCGACCGTCGCGGTCCGCGTTCTCTGGTCGACCTTCAGCGTCAGCCCGCGAGATGGGGCGGTTGGCGTCACGTACGTGCCGCCGCCGGTGATCTGGCAGCAATGGTCGTCGAACATCGTCAGCGTCGAGTCTGGATGCAGCACGACGTCGTGCTGCCACTGAAAGCCGGCGTTGGGCCCAAGCCTGAAGCTCGAGTGCTTGCCGCCGAGCGTCCACTGGATCCGTCCGGTCGCGGCGTCGACCAGGTACGCGGCCCACGTGTTGCGCATCGAGACGAGGAACCTGCCGCCGGGCAGCAGGTCGATCGAGTTGACGTGGTAGGCGTCCCACGGGAACCCGTTGGTCGGCAGTGTCGCGCGGGAGTCGCTCAAAGGGATGTGTCCGAGCGCGTCCCAGCTGTAGAGCAGCTTGCCGGTGCTGAGGCTGTACTCCTGGACCGCCGAGTCGTCGAGCGTCCCGTTGTAGGCGCCGCCGTACTTCGACAGATCCATCGGGATGTTCTTGTTGACGGTGACCCATGCGTGGTCACCCTCGATGATCAGCTCATGCAGCGTCGGGATCCAGCCGCCGGTGCCCTTGACCGACGCGACCGGCTGGTAGTGCTGATCGACGACGACGTCCTCGCCGCTCGTCGTCGCGCCGGTGTTCGTGATCTCGCCCTGCCACCACGAGAGCGCCGGTTTGCCCTGGTAGCTCTGGAGGCTGAGGTTGGACGCGACGACATCCTCTGGCACCGGCCTGAACCACACAGGTGAGAGGTGGTTGTCGATGATCAGCGGGCCGCTCTGGCCGGCGATCGGCGGCTGGCTGAGGTCATAGAAGTTCGAGAGGAAGATGTCGCCCCGGGGCAACTGGTTGAGGTCCTTGGGGACGACGTCAGCTCGGGCGATCGGCGGGTGCAGTGCCGGCTCTGAGACGAAGCTGTAGGTGTCGCGGGTCGTGTACTGCCCGATCGGGGCGCCGTGCGAGCCGCCGAACGCGAAGTCGACGGCGACGAACAGCGCGATCACGGTGCCGACCGCGATCGCGATCGGGACCATCCTCGCCGGCGACTCGGCGCCGCCTTGCGCGGGCTTGGCAATCGCGGTGAACGTCACCACCGCGGCGGCGGCCGTCAGGAACGCGGCGATCAGGTAGGCCAGCCGGAAGCCGTCGGTCAGCGCCTGCGGGACGGTCTGGCCGGTGCCGATCAGGTGCGTCGTGTGCTGCGTCGCGAGGGTGAGCAGCACGGCAATGCCGAGTCCGCCGCCGATCTGGCGCGAGGTGTTGACCAGCCCGGACGCGAGTCCCGCCTGGCCCTGCTTGGCCCCCTGGGTAGCGGCGATCGTCGAGGGGACGATTGACATCCCGATCCCGGCGGCCGTCAGCAGCCCGGGGATCATCACGTAGACGATCGAGCTGCCGCTCGCAGAGATCTTCGTGAACAGCAGCATCCCCGCGGTCATCATCAGCAACCCGCCGCCCAGCACGGCCCGGACGCCGAACCGGCCAACGAGCTTGCCGGCGCTGCGGGCGACGAACATGATCGTGAGTGCCATCGGCAGGAACGTGAGCCCGGCGTGCAGGGGCGACAGGCCGAGCACCTGCTGCAGATAGAGCGAGCTGAGGAACCACATTGGGAACAGCGCGGCGCTGAACAGGAGCACGATCGTGTTGGCGACCTTGAGCGGACGCGTGAGTTTCTTGAACGGGATCAGCGGATCTGAGGCGACGCGCGCCTCGACCACGCAGAACATCGCGAGCAACAACAGCCCGATCACGATCGGCACGAGCGCGTCGGTCGCGCGCCAGCCGTCGGTGCCGGCTTTCACAACCCCGTACACGAGGATGATCTGGCCGAGCGTCAGCGTCAGCGCGCCTGCGAGGTCAAAGCCGCCCTCGCGGACACGGCGCCGGTCAGCGACCACCGCCCATGCGACGAGCGCTGCCGCGATCCCGATCGGGGGGTTGATCAGCAGCACCCAGCGCCAGCTGAGCTCCTGTGTGATGACGCCGCCGAGCAGCGTTCCGGCCGCGCCGCCGGCCCCGTTCATCGCTGCCCACAGGCCGATCGCGCGGTGAAGCTGCGGGCCGGGCGCGAACGACGAGGTGATGATCGCCAGCGACGACGCGGCCATGAACGCACAGCTGAAGCCCTGGACGCCGCGGGCGACGATCAGCATGCCGCTGGTCGGCGCGAGGCCTCCAGCCAGCGATGTGACCGAGAACAAGATCAGCGCCGCCACGAATGTCCGCCGCTGCCCGAAGTGGTCGGCGGCGCGGCCGCCGAGCATCAGGAAGCTCGCAAACGTGATCGCGTAGGCGTCGACGACCCACTGCAGATCGGCCGAGGAGAAGTTCAGGCTCGACTGGATCGACGGCAGCGCGACGTTGACGATGCTCAGGTCGAGGATCACCATGAACTGCGCCACGCAGCAGACGACGAGGATCCACCTCGTGCGCGAACTCAGTCCGGCGTCAGCGGGCGGCGTTGCCGTCGGCTCGGTGCTGCCCGGTCCGCCGGGGCGTGGCGCGGTCGTGGTCGCAGCGCGACCAGGTGCCGCATCTGCGCCGCCATCTTGTTCCAATCGGTCGCCCTCGCGCATCAGCCAGGTTTCAGTTCAGGCCCCCGGTACTCTCGGCCAGAGAACATGCCGACGTGCGTAGGCATCCAGGGCGCGCCGAGTCTACTCAAGGACGCGGCGATGACGCGCGAGCAAAGCCCGCGCCGAGCGCGTTTGTACCCTGGGACCGAGTTTTGAGCGATACGAGGGAGTCACGCCGATGAAAAGAACGCTACTTGCCGTGATCGTCGCTGCCGTTGCGGTGGCCGGCTGCGGCAGCAGCGGGTCCCAGAGTACGACGACCGCCTCGCCGGCGGCGGCATCGGGGACCCCGACGGCGTCTCAGAAGGCCGCCGCTAAGGCCAAGAAGGCCCAGAAGAAGCACAAGGCTTCCAAGACGCACAAGTCCTCGAGCGCGTCAAAGAAGTCGGTGGCCGCCAAGGCGCACGCCACCTCGCCGTCCGTGGCGACCCCGGCCCCGGTCGCGTCTCCGTCTGCGCCGGCGACCACGACCCACGAGTCGACGCCGCCGCCGACATCGACACACCCGGCCACGACGACGCACCCGACGACCACGACCAAGCCGAAGACGACCACACAGCCGAGCACGCCGATCCCGACGACCACGAGTCCGACGACGACGCTGCCTGGCGGCTACTAAGGGTCACCAGGCCCAAAATCGGCTCCATCTGCCCGATGTGCGCCGCCCGTCTTACGCGCATGATCTTGTGTCATGTTCAGCGCAGCGGCGGCACACGCGACCGGGAGCCCGGTACTCGACGCCCAGGCCGACTTCCGGCGGGCGCGGCGGCGCCACACGGTCGCCCGCGTCGGGCGCTTGCTGGCCCGCCGGCCGCCCGGTAAGCGCCCGCGGACGCTGGCGACCGCGACCGCCACAATCGGCGGCCGGCGGCGGATGGAGGTCGTCGCGTTGAACTCGATCATCGGCACGCTCGAGCCGTCGCCGCTGTTCGACGACCGGTTCCGGCCGGCTTCTGAGGTCGTCCGTCATCGCTGGGAGCGGGTCGCGCTCGCGCATCGCCGCGGCGAAGCGCTGCCACCGGTGGTGCTGCACGCGCGGCCGGAGGGCTACTACGTGGTGGACGGGCGCCACCGTGTGTCGGTTGCGGCCTCCCTCGGCCTGGGCGACATCGACGGGTGGGTCACCGGGACGCGCCGCCAGACGTAGCTCGTAGCCGACCCGAACGGGCGGCTTGAGATCATGTTCGTGGTGAGCGATCCGGCTAACGAGGAGCTCCTACGAGTGCTCGAGGAGGCGCGCTCGCACTACGACGACGAGCTTGAGCGGCGGCTGCTGCGCGCGGTCGCGGACAGCTCGCTGATCGTTCCCGTCGAGCGCGACCCGGCCACTGGCGAAGTCGGGGTCCGCGCCTCGGTCAATCCTGACGGCTCGCGCCACCTGCTCGGCTTCACCAGCACGCAAGAGCTCAACGGTTGCGGCAGAGGGCTCGCTCGAGTTCGAGCATCAGCAGGACGGGACGCTGGTGCTGCAGACCGGTGACGCGCCAATCGAGGTGCGGCCGCTCGGATTCGAACCTAGTGCTGCAGCGCGCGACACGCTGCGCGAGGCGATCGTCGCCGACGGTGCGATCAGCGACGCGTGGCTGCTCGGCAGGGCCGGCCCGGGAGCGGCTGACGTGGTGCTCGTCGTGGCCGGCGACGCCGGCGCTCAACCAGCGGTGCTGGCCCGCGCGCTCGGGCAGATTCTTCCCGCCGGCTGGAGCGGCGATGTCTACCCGATCGGCGCCGCTGGCGACTATGACGCCGTCAGGCGGGGGCTTCGGGTCTACCCGTGAGCTACTGCTGGTAGAGCACCAGCACGTACGCGGCGTAGGCGAAGAACGCCGCAAGGAACGTCCACGTCAGCGGCCAGCTGACCGTGCGCACGAAAGCCTTCTCAAACTGCCCCACCCGCAGTACGTAGCCGAACACGATCGCGAGCAGAATCGCGTAGCAGATGATCGCGGCGACGGCTGACAGCGCCAGGCCGATGATCGGGGCGACGATGAAGCCAAGCACGATCCAGGCGCCGATCGCCAGCACGTCGACCGATAGGCGCGTGCGCTCGCGGCCGACGATCGTGATGAATCCGGCGGCGCCGACGATTGCGGCGGCGATGAACACGCCGAGCTCCCAATGCGAGCTGAAGTTGAAGATCGTGCCCATCAGTTCGCCCCCGCACCACAGCAGCAGCGGGTTGGCGACCGTGACCGCGACGATGCACAGGAACATGTCGACCGACGAGTCCCAGGGATTGCCGAACACCGGCCGGGCTGGGACCAGCGCCGATCGCAGGGACGCCGGGGCAAGCGCTGCGCGGAGTGGACTGGGGTCGTGATCGGTCATCGTCGGGATCTCCTCTCGCCAGCGGGAATGGTAGGGATCCAGTCCGCCGGATGCGGACTCTCGGCCTAGCCGAGGACCTCGGCGAACGCCGCGAGCGCCTGCTCGATCTCGACCGGGCCGATGTCCAGGTGCGTGACCGCGCGCACGCGGCGCGCGTCGACGGGCTGAAGCTCGACGCGGTCGGCCAGCGTGCGGACGAGCCCGCGCGCGTCGTCGACCTCGAAGATCACGATGTTGGTCTCGACGACCCGCGGGTCGAGCACGACGCCTGGAAGCGCGGCGAGCCCTTCGGCGAGCAGACGGGCGTGTGCGTGGTCCTCGGCGAGACGCTCGACGTGGTGGTCGAGCGCGTACAGGCAGGCCGCGGCGACGATCCCCGACTGGCGAAACGCGCCGCCGAGCATCTGCTTGCGACGCCAGGCCTCGGCGATCAGCTCGCCCGAGCCGGCAAGTACCGCTCCGACCGGCGCGCCCAGTCCCTTGGTGAAGTCGATCCACGCTGTGTCGAAGCCGGCGGCGTAGTCGCCCGCTGGTACGCCCGAGGCGACCACCGCATTCATCAGCCGCGCCCCGTCGAGGTGCGTGCGCAGCTCGTGCGCGCGAGCCGTTGCGAGCACGTCGCGGATCGTCTGAAGCGGCCACACCTTGCCGCCGCCCATGTTCGTCGTCTGCTCGACCCACGCCAGCCGTGAGCGAGGCATGTAGCGGTTGCCGCGGACCCGAACGGCCGCCTCGAGCTGAGCGGGCGTGAAGATCCCATCCACGCCGTCGAGCGTGCGGACCATCGCGCCGGCGAGCTGCGCGGGGCCGCCGGCCTCGGAGTTCACCGGATGCGCCGTCCGGTCGACGATCAGCTCGTCTCCGCCGGGGCGGATGTGCAGCAGCAGCGCGATCTCGTTGCACATCGTGCCGCTCGGCAGGAACACGGCCGCCTCGTGTCCGAGCAACTCCGCCACGCGGCGTTCGAGCTCGAGCGTCGTCGGATCGAGCCCGCGCTGCTCGTCGCCGACCTCGGCGGCGGCGATCGCCGCGCGCATCTCCTCGGTCGGCCGCGTCTGGGTGTCGCTATAGAGGTTGACCGGTGCCATTCGGTCGGCAGGCTACGTCACCGGAGCTCGGTCCGGCGCCACGAATCCGGGGCTAGCCTTCCACCTGTGCCGTCGACGCCAGATCGGGCCTACCAGGTGGCGTTCACCGATTGGCTCGCCTGCGCCTGCGCCGGAGCGGACCAGCGAGCCGCGCGGGCGATGCGGGCCGTCGGGGATGACCTGATCACCGATGTCGCGTTCGCCGGCACCGCCGGTCACGTGCTCGACTTCGATGACACGTTCTCCGATGGCGTGGCACACGTGAGCGCCGCGTGCGCACCGGCCGCACTCGTCGTCGCCGCCCGGCTGGGGCTCTCGCTCAGGGCCGCGCTCGACGCATACGCGGAGGGGTTTGAGGCGATGGCGGCCGTCGCGCAGGCAAGCCACCCGGCGCTGTACGACGCCGGCTGGCATCCGACGGCCGTGTGCGGTCCGATCGGCGCCGCCGTTGTGTCGGCGCGCCTGCTCGGGCTGGCGGCGGCTGGCCGCGAGCACGCGGTCGCGCTGGCGCTACTGCGAGCCGGCGGCACGCGCGGACCGTTCGGGTCCGACGGCAAGGCGATCCAGGTCGGCCTCGCGGCCGCCGCGGGCGTCCAGGCGGCGCTGCTCGCGCAGGCCGGCGCGACAGTCGACCCGCGGGCGATCCACGGCCCACTCGGGTTTGAGGCGGTCCTCGGCGCCACGTGGGCTGCGCCCGACACGACCGGTCGGCGGCGCGCGATCGATCGCAACTGGATCAAGCTGTATCCGAGCTGCCTGGGCACGCACTCGCCGATCGAGCTCGCCGCTGGGGCGCGGACAAGCGGCACCGGGCTCGACGGCGAGCGGATCGAAGTCGTCGTGGACCCGGTCGGGCGCCAGGCGGCGCACCTCGACATCGTCGACGACGCCCTGTCGGCGAAGTTCTCGATCGCGTACTGCGTTGCGCACACGCTGATTCACGGAGAGCCGGGAGTCGGCGACTTCGCGTCGGTCGACGCTGCCGCGCGCGAACGTTCGCGCGGCATCGAGCTCCACGTCGACCGCTCGCTGCCGCAGTTCGGCGCGGTGCTGAGGGTCGCCGGCTCAGAGCTCGGGCGTGTCCCGTGTCCGCGCGGAGCTCCCGACCGACCCGCGGCCGCGGAGGATCTGGCCGGCAAGCTCTCAGACCTCGCGGGCGGGCGTCTGGATGGGCTGCTCGACGACCTAGATGCTCCCGCCGGGGACGCACTCGACGTCGCGGACTTGCGTCCCCGGCAGTAGCTTCATTTCAGCTCGCGGTCGTCTCGAGCGCCGGCTGCACACTGCTGACGCGACCGGCGCGGATCGGCATCGCCGCGAGCGCGCCGCCCAGCGACAGTGCCGCCGAGACTCCGATCGCGGGGCCGAAGCCGTCGCTGAACGCCGCCGGAGAGGCGTAGCTGCCGGCCGCGGTGAACACCGCCACCCCGACGGCAAGCCCAAACGCGCCGCCGAGCTGGCGCATCATGCTGAACGTGCCCGATGCCTTGCCGATCTGGCCGGGCGCGACCGAGCCGACGACCGCGTTCTGGACGGCCGGCAGCGCGGTTGAGATCCCGACGCCGGCGACGATCAGCGGCGGGATCATCTGCGCGTACGGCAGTCCGGTGCGCGCGAGCAGTGCGACCCATCCGAGGCCCACGGCCTGCATCAGCAGCCCGCCGACGATCAGCGGACGCTCCCCGACGCGCTCGACCAGCGCTCCCGCGATCGGCGCGACGATGAACACCGTCCCCGTCCACGGGACGAGCCGCAACCCGGCCTGCAACGGCGACAGGCCGAGCGTCGTCTGCAGGAACTGGGCCATGAAGAACACCGCGCTGAACAGGGCTCCGAACATCAGCAGCGTTGCGGCGTTGCCGCCCGCAAACGACGACGAGCGGAACAGCTGCATCGGCAGCATCGGCTCCCGGGCGCGCAGCTCCCAGATCACGAACGCGACCGAAGCGACCACGCCGGCCGCCAGCGTCCCGATCACCTCGACGCTACCCCAGCCCGCGTCGTTGCCGCGCACGAGCCCCCAGACGATCCCGAGCGCCGCGACGGTCACGAGCAGGAGCCCCGGCGCGTCGAGCGACGCGCGCGGTCCGAAGCTCTCCTCGATCTGCCTGCGAACGAATGGGATCGCTGCCAGGCCGATCGGCACGTTGAGCCAGAAGATCCACTGCCAGGCAAGGCCCTGCGTGATCGCGCCGCCGACGACCGGGCCACCGACGACCGCCAGCCCGGTGATCCCGCCGAACACGCCGAGCGCCCATGCTCGCCGCTCGGGCGGGAACGCCGCGCTGAGCAGCGCCAGCGACACCGGTGAGATGATCGCGGCGCCGGCGCCCTGGACCGTGCGCGCGGCGATCAGGAAGCCAACGCTGGTGGCAAGCGCGCAGGCGGCCGAGGCGGCGACGAACAGCGCCATGCCGAGCACGAACAGCCGCCTGCGTCCGAACCGGTCGCCGAGCGCCGAGCCGGTCATCAGCAACACCGCGAAGCTCAGGCCGTACGCATTGACGGTCCACTCGAGCTGGTCGACGGACGCGTCGAGGTGCATCCGAATCGTGCTGAGCGCGGTCGACACGACCGTCACGTCGAGCGCGACCATCAGCGATGCGATCGACGTCAGCACCAGCACCCATCTCTGTCTATGAGTCATTGCTCCTCCTGTCGAAGCGATCAGATGGGTGTTGAGACAGGCGGGCGGCCGACAATTGACCGATGAATTTGCGCGGCCCGCGGTGTCCTATATGGGGATGAGAGATACGACGATCAGTCGCGCCCGGGCCGGTGACGAGGAAGCGTTTCGCGAGCTGACCGACCCCTACCGGCGGGAGCTGCAAGTGCACTGCTACCGGATCCTTGGGTCCGTTCAGGACGCCGAGGATCTGCTCCAGGAGACTCTGTTGGCCGCATGGAGAGGGCTTGACCAGTTCGAGGGCCGCAGCTCGCTGCGCGCCTGGCTGTACCGGATCGCAACCAACCGCTGCCTGAACGCGCTGCGCGACAGCCAGCGTCGCCCGCTCGGCCCGAGCCACGACTGGACGCAGCCGACGCGGATCTCAGAGCCCCTCTGGCTCGAGCCGTATCCGGACGTGCTGCTCGAGGGCGTAGCCGATATCGCTCCCGGCCCCGACGCGCGGTACGAGAGCAAGGAGGCGATCGCGCTCGCGTTCGTGGCCGGTCTTCAGCACCTGCCGCCGCGTCAGCGCGCGGTCCTGGTGCTGCGCGACGTGCTCGGCTTTCGCGCCTCCGAGGTAGCCGAAATGCTCGACGTCAGCGAGGCGTCGGTCAACAGCGCCCTGCAGCGGGCCCGCGGTACCCACGAGGCTCGCAATCCGGCCGCGCCCGACCGCGCCCCGCTGCCGCGCTCGGCGCGCGAGCGTGAGCTGCTGACGCAGTTCGCCGAGGCGTTCGAGGAGGGCGACATCGACCGCGTCGTGTCGCTGTTGACCAACGACGCGCTCCTGACGATGCCACCGCAGCCGCTCGAGTACCAGGGCCCGGAGACGATCGCTGCGTTCCTCTCAGACCGGTTCGCGACCCACGCCGGTCGGCGGGTGCGCCTGGTGCCGACGCGCGCGAACTCCCAGCCGGCGTTCGGGCACTACATCGACGACGCGCAGTCACCGATCGGTCGCTACTTCGGGATCATCGTGCTGACGCTCGACGGCGACCAAATCTCGGCGATCACAAGGTTCGGCGACACCGGGATCCTGCCGCACTTCGGGCTGCCGCGGACGCTGCGCGACTAGAGCGCGCGTACGAAGTAGCTGTGGCCGGCGGTGACGGTCACAGTCTTGTGGTGCACGAGATCCCGGACCGAGACGACGTCCTTCTGAACGCTCACAAGCGTGCCGTCGCAGTAATCGGTGGTCGTCCAAATCGTGCCGCGTACGGTCGCGGCGGCATAACGCCCGCGGGTCGCGAACTTTCCCTTGCCGCTCGCCCCCAGCAGCCTGATGACGCGGTGGGGAAGCGCTGCGCTGGAGTGGACAGCCCCGCACGCGCTGAAGTCGCCGCCTGCGAGCAGCACCTGCGTGAACTGATCACCGGCGGGCTGTCGTACTCGGAACTTGCCCTTGTAGAACTCGGCGTCCTGCACGCGTGCGGTCTGAGCGGTCCCGGGTAGTGGGGCGGCGCGCAGGTCGATGCGCCCGTGCGTTGTGTCGAGCAGCGAGCCGATCGGGATGTTGCGATCCTGGACGCCGAGCTTGAACGAGGCCCTACCGGGTGGGGTGACGATCACGGTCCCCGACACCAGGCCGATGTCGAGCGTGTGGCCGAAGCGTGGGGGAGGGAGCGCCTTGGCGCCAGACGCAGCGCTTGGGGGTCGCGCCGTCGCGGCCCCGGCGGCTAGCGCGGCAGCGATTGCGATCGCCACGGCGAGCAACAACTGGCCCGGTCGTCTGGGTGACGCCCCACGGAGTCTGCGCATCCGCCTCGCATCTTAGTGCGGGGCGGATGCGGCTCACCAGAGGCGCTCAGGCTCGGTGATCAGGCCGAGCTGCTCGAGCATCAGCAGACGGTCGAGCTTCAGGTTCAGAGCGACGAGCTCGCCCTCGCGGTAGCGCAGAACCTGGACGTACTCGATCGAGATCGTTCGATTCGTCCGCCCGACGCCGGTGTGCGTGCCGATGAACGTTCCCTCTTCGACGACGATCTCGTCGATCACGTACAGCTCGCGGACGTCGAACTGTGCGTCGGGGAACGCCTGGAACAGATCGTCGTAGAAGGCCACGCAGGCCTCCTTGCCGGTCGCGCAGGACTTGCCGGGCGCGTCGAAGACGATGTCGTCGGCGAGCTGCTCGGCGAACCGATCCAGTTCGCGTGCGTTGAACGTGTCTGCTGCTGTTTCGAACCCAAGCTGATTGATGACCAACATCCGATCCCCTTTCTTCGATAACCGAAGGTTGATCGAAATGCGGGGGTCACTCGTGTGACATTTGATGCAGCAACTATTACGCCGGGATTACGGGACCGGGCAGGCGCTCGAGCAGGACCGCGTAGATCGTGTCGACGGCGTCGACCAATGCGTCGGTCGCGGCGACCAGGCTTGCGTCGGGGCCACCGGGATCGTCCTGGAGCCCGGCGTGGATCGGCCGCAGCGACGGAATCGGCGACGGCTCGCGCAGCGCCCGCATCGACGCGGCAAGTCCAGACGCCGCCCGATCGACAGCGTCGGCGAGGTCGGTCAGGCGGTCCGGAGCGATGTCGCCGTTGGACTCCTCGGCGGGCACCCGGGGGACCCAGACGAGCGCGTGGAGCGCCAGCTCGGCATGCGCGAGCCGGGTCACCGGTGCCATCACTGAGCTCGCGAGCGCCGGGGTAAGGGGCGGGCGTGCCGGCTCGTCTGACAAGCGAGCGGCCGAGGCCTCGGCGCCGCTGCGCGCGCGGCGTGCGGTGGCCTGAAGCCGCCGCAGCCGGTCGGGGTCGGCATCGTGCGGGCGCGCGAGCGCTCGCAGGAGGGCGGTTGAGTAGTCGCGATGGACCTCGAGCAGCCGCGCGAACTTCTCCTGCGCCGTAGAGCCCTCCCAGGTCGGCCACGCGAAGTAGGCGAGCAGCGCGAACGCCGAGCCGATCACGGTGTCGATCAGGCGCGCCCAGGCGGTCGGGACGGCCGGCATCCCGAGGATGTCGAGCAGGATCACGATGAAGGTCGTCAGGCACACGCTGAACAGCAGGTAGCTGACGTCGAACAGCGCATAGGCGGCCGACACCGCGGTGCCTGCGGCGACGACGAGCCCGCCGTGGCCGAGGTGACCGAGCTGCACGGCGGCCGCCCCGAGTCCGGCGCCGACGACCGTCCCGATCGCCCGCTGGACTCCGCGATACAGGGTCGTGCTGTAGTCGGGCTTGAGCACGATGAAGATCGTCAGCACCGTCCAGCGGCCCTCGCGCAAGTGCGTCGCCTGCACCAGCGCGTCGGCGAGCCCGGCGACCACCGCGAGCCGGACGGCGTGGCGCCCCGCCTCGGTTGAGAGCGTCATGTTGGCTCTCAGCGTCGGCCACAACGCCGCGACTCCGGTGCGCGCTCGTTCGAGCCCGCCAGACGCCTCGGCGAGCGGTGAGAACTCGATCGTCGCCGCGTGCTCGAGGTCTCGCAGGTCGCGCGCGACCGCCCGCAACTGACCGAGCACCGCTTCGCCGGTCCAGCGCCACGCGGCACTCGCCGGGACCCGTAGTGCCCCGGCGCGCTCGGCGACCGTATTGACCATCTCGCCGCGCCGTCGCTCGGGAGCAATCAGCGCCGTCGCGACCCGCTCGAGCACAAACGCGCTGTCCGCCGCGAGCCCGCGCAGGTCGCGCGCGTGCGTCGGATCAGTCGACGCTGCCTGCGCGATTGCCGCCAGCGATGCCCGCAGCCGCTCGGCCTCCTCGAGCAGGTCGACGAGGATCAGGCGAGCTCGCTCGGGCAGCAGCGGGTTCGGGTCCTGCAGCGCGCCGGCGGCCGGAAACGCGACCGGGGCCGGCGGGTGAAACCGCCCCGCGGCGATGTCGTTGGCGTAGTCGGCCAGCTCTCGATAGGAGGCGGCGAGCGGGACCCGCTCGCGCCGGCTGGGCCGGATCAGCCACGAGACCGCAACCAGCGCCCCCTGAAACAGGCCGCCCGCCAGCACCAGCGCCGCGCGTCCGGCGGCAGCCGCCGCCGTAAGCGGCAGGCCGACGGAGATCAGCAGCGCCACCGCCCACTGGAGCGCGGCGACGCTCAGCCGCTTCCCGAGGCACACCGCCAGGCCCGTGCCGTAGCCCCAGACGACGACCACGCCGACGACCAGCCACGGCGCACTCGCGGCGAGCGTGGCGCCGACGAACGTCGAGACGGCCATGCCGACGCTCGCGACCGTGACCGCGGCCACGCGGCTGCGGGTGACGCCCTGAAACGATGCCATCCCGGCAGGCAGCGCCCCGAGCGCGGCGAACGCGCCGAGATCGATGTGGCCGCTCTCCCAACCGACGCCGAGCGGGATCACGACTCCGGCGGCGACGCGCGCGGCGCGCCACGGCGAGACGCTGCGCCAGTCAAACGGCCCGAGCCGCAGCAGCATGCGCCAGCGAAATCGGGGCTCGCGTGCGGTCGCCGTGGTCATGCGGGGTCGCCTATCCGGAGCGCTTGAGCTTGCCGTGGCGCTTGGCGTAGCGCTCTCCGGCACCACGAACCAGCGACCGAGGCGGTGCTCGGCCAAGGCGGGTGTGGGGTCACGCTCGGAGCAGCACTGCGCGAGCCAGCGTACCACCGGGTCGGGCGCTTGCGCGTGTGTCCGTCGCGGCGTAGCGTCTTGAGCGTGAGCCGCCGAGTTGCGCTCGGGCTGATCGCAGTCGTGCTGCTCGGGGCGGCGTTTCTCGCCGGGCGCCTGACGGCTGGCGACAACAGCCCACCGTCGGCGGGCGCGAGCTTCAACGCCGGCTATCTCGCGGGCCGCGAGGCCGCCTTCGCCGGCTACGACGGTGGCTGGGCCTACGGCGTGCCCTACGTGATCACGCTGCGGCGCGGCGGCCCCGGGATCACGTACCGGCTCGCGAGCCGGAGGCCGCTTCACGCGCACCCGTGATCCGCTGCCCGAGCACCGAGACGAGTCGGTCGATCTCGGCGACGGTCACGGTCAGCTCGGGATGATGGAGGACGCCGAGCGGGTCCAGGCCGGTCACCGGCGTGGCGAACGTGATCAGCACGCCCCGCTTGCCGTTTGTCGCGAACGTCAGCCCGCGGTCGGTGAACCCGAGGCGAGCCGAGCCGGCGGTCTTGAAGAAGCGGTACGGCCCGGTGACCGCAACATCGGTGATGTTCGTCAGCGGCGTCGTTACCCGCCATGGGCCGAAGCGCGCGTCGAACAAAAGATCGTCGATCGCGACCCAGGCGTTCGAGGGCTTGATCCCGAATGGCCTCGCCGCGCGCGCATATGACGGCGCGAACTCAAACTCGAAACGCCCGGCCTCGCTCACCGACTCGATCCTAATGCCCCTTCCCTCGGGCGCGGCCGATCCGTAGGATCCGCAGCATGGGGGCCGGGATCCACCGGGGCCGCTTCACGGCCGTGATCGACGAGGACTTTGTCGTGTTCTTGATCGGGATGCGCTTCAACCGCCCGCTGCGCATCGACAAGTGGCTGCCGGTGCTCGTCGCGATGCCACGGATGCTGCGCTGGCTTGACAAGCATCCGCAAGAGGGGCTGCTGAAGTGGCACATGTCCTTCCTCCAGGGCCCGATGATCGTTCAGTACTGGCGCAGCTTCGAGGACCTCGAGAGTTTCGCCCGCAACCCTGACCTGCTCCACATGAAGGCTTGGACGTCGTTCAACAAGGTCGTTCGCGCTTCCGGAGACGTCGGGATCTGGCACGAGACCTACAAGGTGCGCGCCGACGACTGCGAGGCGATCTATAACAACATGCCCCGGATCGGCCTCGCCGCAGCCGGGGCGCACGCACCGATCGGCAGCACCGGCCAGGCCGCCGCCAGGCGTATCGGCGAGGCCGAGGTCGACGAGCCGGCGCTCGTCCCGTACCCAAATCCGTAGAGCCGCTCGCAACGGCGGAAATACGCCGCCGCGGCTCCAAGCTCGTGGTTAGACTCCGACGACGAGGGCAGCGACGCCCTCCCGGGCGTGAGGGAGGTGCTTGAGCGAGCTGGACTTCAACGCGGTGATGTCGCAGGTGCTGCAGGCGCTCCCTGACGCCTCAGTGGTCGTGTTCGACCGACAGCTGCGAGTCTTGTCGGTCGCGGGCAACGCACACGTCTGGGGCGGCGCGGCCGCCGAGGCGTACGTTGGAGGTCCGGTCTCCGAGCTGCTGACGCCCGAGCGCTGGCCGGCGTACGAGCCGCTGCTCGGCGCGGCTCTGAGCGGGCGGTCCGGGTCGACCGAGACCGAGTCGCCCGACCACAGCCATCGCTATCTCGTCGACGTGGAGCCGCTGCGCGACGGTGCCGGGGAGCTCGTCGCCGGCGTCTGCTTCTGGCGCGACATCACCACCCGTGCGCGACTGATGGAAGAGCTGGGTCAGCAGCAGCGGCTGCTCGACCTCGCCCACGACGCGATCATTGTGCGCGAGCCGCAGCAGAGCCGAGTCACCTACTGGAACCGCGAGGCCGAGCAGCTGTACGGCTACACCGCGCAGGAGGCGCACGGGCAGATCACTCACAACTTGCTTCAGACCGGGTTTCCCAGCTCCGAGCGAGCGGTCGACGAGGTCCTGTTCGGCCCCGGTCGGTGGGACGGCGAGCTGCGGCACACGCGCAAGGACGGCAGCAGGATCGTCGTCGCCTCACGGCAGGCGCTGGTGCGCGACGACGATGGCCGGCCGCTCGCGATCATCGAGCTGAACTCGGACATCACCGAGCGCAGGCAGGCCGAGGACTCGCTGCGGGAGGCGGAGCAGCAGTTCCGCGGGCTGATGGAGTCTGCGCCGGATGCCACCGTGATCGTCGATGAGCACGCACGGATCGTGCTTGTAAACGCTCGCATGGAGGAGCTGTTCGGCTACCGGCGGGACGAGCTGATCGGCGAGCCAGTCGAGATGTTGCTTCCCAAGGGGTTGCGAAGGCGCCACGTCGATCACCGCGACGAGTACCTCACCAGCCCGCGAGCACGTCCGATGGGCGCTGGGCTGGACCTGCTGGCACGGCGCAAAGGCGGGGGCGAGTTTCTGGCCGAGATCAGCCTCAGCCCGGTTCAGACCGACACCGGGCTGCTGATCTCCGCTTCGATCCGCGACATCTCCAAGCAGTTGCTGCGCCAGCTCGAGCAAGCGCTCGTGCCGCGCATGAAGCTCGACGAACGCTGGCATCTGGCGTGGCGGTACCGGCCGAGTCTCAACACGATGCTGCTCGGTGGCGACTTCATCGGCGTGTGCGAGCGACCGCTAGGGTCGCTGTCGCTGCTGATCGGCGACGTCACGGGGCAAGGCCCCGCTGCTGCGGGGACAGGCGCGATGCTGCGCGCGGCGTGGCTCGGGGCGGTGCAGGCCGACGTCGAGCTCGACTCGATCCCGCGGATGCTGCACCGGCTGCTGATCGAGCAGGCCGACCAGACGGCCACGCTTGCGACCGCGTGCCTCGTGGAGGTCGATCGCGACGGGCGAAGCTTGCGCGTGATCCGTGCCGGTCACGATTCGCCGTTGCTCGTGACCCCGAGCAAGGTCGTCGCGCTGAACAGCGTGCACGGCCCCGCGCTCGGGCTCGGTGGGCGCCACGACTGGCCGACCCAGCACTACCAGCTCCCGCCCGACGCCGCGATCATGCTGTTTACCGACGGCCTGACCGAGCGGCGCGCAGCACTGCGGCCCGGCCAGATCGGCTTCGACCAGCTGCTCCCGCAGATCGACGCGGACACGCTGCTCACCCAGCCGCCCGAGCGCGCGATCGACGAGATGCTTGCGCAGGTGTTCCCCGATGGGACCGGCCAGCTCGACGACGACCTGGCGGTGATTCTGCTCACGTTGCGCGCCGCCGACATCGCCCAGGCGGGAGATCGCGCGCGCGTCGCCTAGCTCTCTTCTAGTGCACGGGCTGCGAGGAGGTCTGAGGCTCGAACCGCCCGTCCTCCTCTTCGTGCCAGGCAAGCTCGAACGCGGCGACGACGTCGGAGTCGAACTGTGTCCCGGCCTCGCTGCGGAGCTCGGCGAACGCGAGCTCGGGCGACATCTGCGGGGAATAGGGGCGGTGGCTGACCAGACCGTCGAACGCGTCGCAGACGGCGACGATTCGGGCGCCGAGCGGGATTGCTGTGCCGGCCAGGCCGTCGGGGAAGCCACTCCCGTCCCAGCGCTCGCGGCTGGCGCGCACCAGCGCCGCGACAGGCGCCAGCGCCGGAGCCGCGGTCAGGATCCGCTCGCCGACAAGCGTGTGGCGGCGCAGGAACGTCCACTCGTCGGTGTCGAGCGCTCCGGGCTTGTTGAGGATCGCGTCGGGGATCGCGGTCTTGCCGATGTCCTTGAGCTCGGCGGCGCGGCGCAGCTCGTCGAGCTGCTCCTCGTTCATCCCGAACCTGCGGCCGACGAGCACCGACAGCCGGCCGACCTCACGCAGGCGCTCGTGCAGCGTCGGCTGGCGTTCGCGCAGCAGCTCGAGCAACACGCCGTGCGTCTGCTCGGTGGGCGAGCCGCGGCGGCCGCCCTTTTCGGCGTACATCCGGTCGTCCGCCAGCCGCATCGCAATCGTCGGGGTCTGTGCCTCCAACGGGATCGCGACGACACCGTGCGAGGCGCTGACGGCAAATCCCTCGCCGTCGGCCGACAGCGCCGCGCGAGCGGCGGCGATGTGGACGTCGGCGCGCGCGACGTCGCCGCGAAGCAGCACGCAGAACTCGTCGCCCCCGGGCCGATACGCGCTCCCGGCTGAGCCGACGGCGGCACTCAGCCGGCGACCGAGGTGGCTGAGCAGCGTGTCGCCGGCGAGGTGGCCGAAACGGTCGTTGTAGACCTTGAAGCCGTTGAGGTCGAACATTACGAGCACCGCGGCGTCCGAATCCTCGCCGTCGGCAAGCGCCTCCTCGAGCTGGGTGTTCATCAGTCGCCGATTCCCCAGACCGGTGAGCGTGTCGGTGACGGCCTCGTGACGCGACGCGGCCAGCAGCCGCACGTTGTCGGCGAACGTCCACCCGGCGCGCATGATCACCAGCAGCAGCGTCACGCCGGCGAGCGCGAGCCCGACTGCGCCGACGTGGTGGAAGTCGCCATACAGCAGCACCGACAGAGCAGTGAACGCGAACGTGACCGGGATCAGGAGCACGCGCCGAGCGCGCAGGCGCGACTTTGCCGTGCGAGCCGTTGACGGCTGCCATGCCGACGAGCCGATCGCGAGTGCCGCGACGAGCCACGTCGTGTCGATCCACCCGCCGACCGCGTAGGTGTCGTGGGCGGTCGTGTACAGGTAGCTGGTGTCGGCGATCGCGCTTGCCGCGAGACCGATCCCCAGCAGCAGCCAGCCGCGACCGGGACGCCAATTGGCGAGGCCGAACGCGCCGATCACGATCGAGAACAGGATCAGGTCGCCGACGGGGTACGCGAAGTTGGTGGCGATCGCGGCCGCCGAGCCCTGCTTGGCGGCGCTTGCGATCGGCTCAAACGCGACTGACGCGATCACCGCCGCCGACGTCGTCGCTGCGATCGCGCCGTCGAGCCAGCGGCTGGCGCTGAACCGCTGTACGCGAGCGCGGACCAACAGCACCATCGCGACGTACGCGCAGGGGTAGTAGAGGAGGTAGAAGAGGTCGGCGAGCGACGGGATCGGCACGTTGCCCGAGTCGCCGAACGCCAGCGAGTAGTACACCTCCCCGGTTGCGTTGAACGCCAGGCCGACTCCGAAGATCAGCCATGGCACCCGCTCGCGGCGGACCAGAGCGGCCCGCGTCAGGCACGAGACCGAGCCGCTGATGATGACCGCGTCGTACAGCCAGTCATAGGTGAAGCTGTCGACGGAGCTACCGCCGAGCCCGAGCTGGCCGTGCGCGACATGGAACAGCACCGCGAGCAGGCCGACGCCCGCTGCGATTCGCAGCGCCAGCCGCATTCCGGGCCCGACCAGCGGTGCCTCGGCCGCAGTTGCCCCGCGGGAGCTTTTGGGAGCGACAGCGATCATCTGTTAGTTACTGATCGGCCTTTATCCCTCAGGCACCTCAGTAGTTATCCGCATTCCCACAAATGCCCTAGAACGTCCGTCCAGACAAGGTTTGGAACGGGGCTGGTGTGGCCGCCGCGGCCGTCGGGGAGCCGATCCGGCAAGCTTGGGCCGATGCAGGTGCAAGAACAGGTCTCGCTCGCTGAGCTGACGACGCTGCAGGTCGGCGGACCCGCGCGCCGGCTGGTCCGCGCACAGACGCCCGAGGAGGTCGTCGAAACCGTCGCTGCCGCGGACGCGGCGGGCGAGCCGCTGCTGCTGATCGCCGGCGGCTCGAACTTGCTGATCGGAGATGCCGGGTTCGACGGGACCGTGCTTCACGTCGCTACCCGCGGGATCTCGTCTCGCGAGGTCGGCGGGCAGGTGCACGTGCAGGCAGGTGCCGGCGAGCCATGGGACACGGTCGTGGCGTTCTGCGTGCGGCACGGGCTGGCCGGAATCGAGTGCCTGTCAGGGATCCCCGGGTCGACCGGGGCGACCCCGATCCAGAACGTCGGAGCCTACGGCCAGGAGGTGGCCGACACGATCGCGTCGGTCCGCGCGTATGACCGCGCGACGGGCGAGGGCGTCGAGCTCGGGCCGGAGCAGTGCGGGTTTGGCTATCGGTCGAGCGCGTTCAAGGGTTCGTCGCGCTACGTGGTGCTCGCCGTGGAGTTCGCGCTGGAGCGGTCTTCGCGGGCGCGGGCGGTGCGATACGCCGAGCTCGCGCGGGCCCTGTCGGCCGAGCTCGGTGAGCTGCCTGCGCTGGCGGATGCGCGCGAGGCGGTGCTGGCGCTGCGCCGTGCCAAGGGCATGGTGATCGACCCCGAGGATCCCGACTCGGTCAGCGCGGGCTCGTTTTTCCTTAACCCGGTGCTGGCGGGAGACGCGTTCGCAGCGCTGCGCGAACGCGCGCTCGCGCGGCTTGGAGACGGCGTCAAGGTCCCGGCGTGGACCGAGGACGACGGTCGCGTCAAG
>DASXDD010000045.1:0-38234 GCA_036490775.1 Solirubrobacteraceae bacterium
GTTCCTGCTGCGCGAGCTCGTGTCGGTGCTAGAGGCCGAGCGTGTCGAGCCGGCCGCCGCAAACGCGGCCCGCGTGCAGGGCGTCCGACCCGAGGCGGTCTCGCATGCGGTCGTCGCGCGACTCGCGCGCCTTGGCGGCGATGCGAGCGTGCTCGCGCGATCGGTGGCGGTGCTCGAGAGCGCCTCACTGCGGCAGGCGGCAGCGCTCGCGGGGATCGATCACGACCGCGCGCGGGTCGCGGCCGACCGCCTGATCTCGGCTCAGATCCTCACGGCGACCGGACCGCTGTCGTTCGTGCACCCGCTGCTGCGCCGGGCCGTGTACGAAGGGATCCTGCCGGCGACCCGTGCCGACAACCATCGCCGGGCCGGCCTGCTGCTCGCTGCCGAGGGGCCGCGCAGCGCGCTCGCGGGCATGCACCTGCTGCGCAGCGAGCCGGCCGACGACCCAGAGGTGGTCCACGCGCTGCGCGACGCCGCGCGCGAGGCGCTGGCCGATGGGGCGCCGCCGTCGGCGGTCCGACTGCTGCGCCGCGCGCTCGAGGAGCCGCCCGCGCCCGAGCAGCGACCGGTGGTGCTCGCCGAGCTCGGCGAGGCCGAGGCGCTGGCACGCGATCCGGCCGCCGTCCAGCACCTGGGCGAGGCACTCGAGCTCAGCGACGAACCGGTCGAGCGCGCCCGGATCGCCGGGCAGCTCGGCTCGCTGCTCGTGTGGGTCGGGCGGCCGCTCGAAGGGCACGCGCTGATTGCCCACACGATCGACGCGCTGCCGCCTGACGCGCCGGCGGCGCTGCGGGCGATGCTCGAGACCGTGCGGATCGCGACGGCGTCGGTCGACCGGCGGCTCGTCGGAGAGGTCGCGCCGCGGCTGCCGGCGCTGCACGAGCTCGCGGTCGAGGCGGGACCGGCCGGCAATGCGCTGCTGATCTTTGAGGGCTGCTGGCGAGCTCAGTCCGGGCCGTACTCGGGCCGCTGGCGAGAGCTCATCGACCGCGGACTCGACGGTGGCCGGTTCGTCGCCCAGCAGACGGCCAGTTCGCCGATCGTCGGCTACGCGAGCGCGGTACTGGTACTCGCCGACGAGATGCAGCGAGCCGAGGAGCTGATCGCCGACATTCGCGCCGACGCCCGCGCTCGCGGCTCGATCGAGGCCCACCTCGCGGCGCTCACATGGGGATCTCTGCTGGCGCTGCGTCGCGGCGACCTGCCGCAGGCCGAGTCCGATGCGCGCACGACGCTGGAGCTCGCCAATCGGCACGAGGTCGTGTGGACGAGGATCTGGTCGACCGCCTTCCTCGTCCACGCGCTGCTGGAGCGCGGCAAGCTCGACGAGGCCGACGAGGCGCTCGCCGAGGGCAGGATCGAGTCCGCGCTCGGCAGCGCTGCGACGTTGCACGCGATGCTCGCACGCGGCCGGTTGAGGCTCGCCCAGGGCAGGCGGTCAGAGGCGATCGCCGACCTACGCGCGACCGGCGAGGGTGTGATCGTGAACAACCCGAGCTACGTGCCGTGGCGCTCGGTGCTGGCGCTCGGGCTCGCACACGACGACCCTGAGCGGGCGCGGTCGCTTGCCGATGGTGAGCTCGAGCGTGCGCGAGAGCTCGGGCAGCCGCGAGGGATCGGGGTCGCGCTGCGCGCGTGCGGGCTGCTGACAGGCGGCGAGGGCGGGATCGCGCTGCTGACCGACGCGGTTCGGACGCTGCGCGGGTCTCCCGCGAGCCTCGAGCTGACACGCGCGCTCTGCGACCTCGGCGGGGCACAGCGGCGTGCGGGCCAGCGCAGCGCGGCGCGCGAGCCGTTGCGCGAGGCGCTCGAGCTCGCCCAGCGCTGCGATGCCGTGCCGCTCGCCAAGCTCGCTCGCGAGGAGCTCCTGGCAACCGGAGCGCACCCGCGCCGCGAGCGCTTCTCGGGCCCCGACGCGCTGACGCCGTCCGAGCGCCGCGTTGCCGAGATGGCCGCCGGCGGACTCACCAACCGCGAGATCGCCGAGGCACTGTTCGTGACCGCTAAGACGGTCGGAACCCACCTCGGTCACATCTACAGCAAGCTCGACCTCGACGGTCCGCAGGCGCGCGAGCAGCTCAGTGAGCGGTTGGGCCGCGGGGCGGCCTGATCGCGGCGCGAATACCCGTTGGGCCGGTAGCCGTGGTGGGCGCCGAACGCTTGAAGCGTCCGGCGCCCCCGCGGCTGCCCCCGGGCGGTTTTAGCGCGGCGGTGCCCCCTCTGGCACCGATGGTGCGGGGCGTCGGTCCCCCACGCCGCCGTCGCCATCGGCCATCTGCTGAACGATCTCTGCGAGTTCAAGCCACCCCCAGAACTCGCGGCGCTCGCCGTCGGCGATGCGCGTGGTCCCCCGAATCGGATCTGATCCGACCACCACGTTGATCGTCAGCTCGACCGTCGCGTCTGTGTCATGCACCAGCAGATCCTGACCTGAGCGCGTGCCGCCCGCGTCGGGAGCCCCCCCTGATCTTTTGACGCCGCCGTCGCCTGAACCGGAACGGATGCCGAGCATTCGCAGCGGCGCCGGACGCGCGTGCGCCCGGCGCCACTTACTCGCCGCCGGCGTACCGGCTTCGCAACGGCCACCCCCTGGTCCGTTGCGAGCCGTGCCTACGCCATTTGCGAATGCCTCATGCACACGACGATCGTGACGCGGCGCAGCCGCCACCGCATCGGGAACCCCGCCCGATCTTTGGTGTTAGTCGCGGCGCCGGCGGCGCAGCAGCAGGATCGTCAGCACGAACGCCAGCGCGCCGACGAACGGCGCCGGGTTTTTCTGCACCCGCTCCCAGACAACCGCGCCGACAAGCGAACCAGCGTCGAGCGGCTCGGCCGGCTCGATCGCCGGCGGCTTCGGAGGCTCGGACGCCGGTGGCGGTGGAGGTGGAGGTGGTGGAGCCGCGGCCTCGGGCTCGGGGGCGGCCTCTGGCTCCGGCTCGGCGGCGGCCTCGGGCTCCGCGGCAGCCTCAGGCTCGGGCACGGCCTCGGCCTCCGAGGCGGCCTCCGGCTCCGGGGCGGCCTCCGGCTCCGGGCCGCCTTCTGGCTCGACCGCATGCACCGCGGTCGCCGGCTCGGGCGCCGCCTCCTCGGCGGGCTGGCCCGCGAGCGATTCCTGAAGTCGCTTGGCGAACTCGCGCAGCAGCCGCTCTGAGATGTCCTCGATCATCCCGCCGCGGCCGAAGCGCGCCAGGCGGCCGGTGATGTGGTAGTCGGTGTCGACCTCGACGCGCGTGCCGCCGTCGACCTCGGTGAGCTTCGAGCCGATCTTCGCGTTCGCGCCGCCCTGCCCGCGGCGATCGTTGCCCTGCGCCTGCATGATCGCCGTGTGGGCCGATTCGTCGATGTTCTGCATCTCAAGCTTGCCGGTGTAGGCAGCGGTCGTCGGCCCGATCTTGATCGTGAACGCGCCGCTGTAGCTGCCGTCGTCGTTGCGTCCGGTGATCGACGCGCCCGGCAGGCACGGCGCGACCCGCTCGATGTCGATCAGGGCCTTCCAGACCTGGTCGATCGGTGCGGAAACCTCAAATGACTGCTCTAGCTTCATTTCGTATCTCCTCGAGATCGTCAGGTGTGTCGACGTCGCGGCCCGAGCACAACGCACCGCATTCAATCGTGCGCGCGCCGCGGAGTAGATCGCGCGCACCGCGGTCGCCCGACAGCGACGCCAGCCCGCGGATCTGCTCGGCCCCCAGCACCACCGGATGTCCGGGTCGGCCGTGGTACAGCGCCCGGGTGCCGCCCGGCTCGCCCGCGAACCGCGCGATCACGTCCGAGGTGACCAACGGCGAGTCTCCGAGCGTCACGACCACCTTGTCTGCACCGTCCAGCGCCTGTAGCCCGCGCCGCAGCGAGGCTGCCTGGCCGCTGCTCCACTGCTCGCATACGACCGGCTCGGCGCGACCGAAGTCCACGCCTTCGATGACCCGATCGGCGCTCGCTCCCAGTACGACGACTATCCGTTCGAGCTCGGGCACGTCGCACTGGGCACGGATCGCGTGCTCGAGCAGCGGACGGCCGCAGAGCTCCGCCAGCTGCTTCGGCTCGTCCCCGAATCGCGTCCCGGCGCCCGCGGCCAGGATCAGTCCGCCGATCAAGCCGGGACCTCGTGGATGCGCCCTTTGACGTTCGCGAGCCGTCCGCCCTCGCGACCGTGGCGGGCCGCGACGATCTCGGCGAGGATCGAAAGCGCCGTCTCCTCGCCGCTGAGCGCGCCGAGGTCGAGTCCCAGAGGCGCCGACATCCGCTCGAGCTCCTCGTCTACGAAGCCAAGTGCAAGCAGCCGTTCGCGCCGTTTGGCTTGGGCGCGACGCGAGCCCATCGCGCCGATGAACCGGGCTGGCGAGCGCAGCGCGATCTCGAGCACTGCGTCGTCGAGTTTGGGGTCGTGGGTCAGCACCGCGATCGACGTCGCCGGGTCGATCCCGCCGAGCTGCGCAAGCGCCTCCTCGGGCCACGCAGCGATCACCTCGACGGCGTCGGGGAACCGCTCGGGCGTCGCGAACCGGGCGCGCGGATCGATCACGTACGGCCGCCAGCCGGCGTCGCGCGCGAGCGTGCACAGATGACCCGCGAGGTCGACCGCGCCGAACATCAGCAGCCGTGGCGGCGGCGCGACGACGTCGACGAACAGCGCGCCGCGGCGCGCGGAGGCGTCGGTCCACAGCAGCTCGTCGGCGACCCTGACCGCCTCGTCGTCGAGCTCCGGCGCGCCGAGCGTGCCCGAACGCCCTCCGTCGGCCTCGATCAGAATCTTCGCGCCGGGGTTGGCGCCCTCCATCAGCGTCACCTCGGCGGCGCGGCCACCGGCGCCGGCGATCTCGGCAAACCGGCCCGGCTCGTACGCCTGGACCCACACGTCGATCTCGCCGCCGCAGGGCAGGCCAACGTCCCACGCTTCGGAGTCGGCGATCCCGAAGTGGACGAGCTGCGGCTGCTCGCCGTTCATGATCCGGTCGGCGATCTCGACGACCGCGCCCTCGACGCAGCCGCCGGACACGCCGCCGGCGATCTCGCCGTACTCGTTGACGGCCATCTTTGCGCCAACCGGTCGGGGCGCCGAACGTTGCGTATCGACC
The DNA here is from genome assembly GCA_036490775.1 of Solirubrobacteraceae bacterium. GTDB lineage: Bacteria > Actinomycetota > Thermoleophilia > Solirubrobacterales > Solirubrobacteraceae > Palsa-465. The sequence continues at coordinate 5,079 of DASXDD010000045.1, forward strand.
ACGGTGGCGAGCGCGGAGCGATCACCGCGCTCGGTCCAGTTGGTGATCTCGGTCAGAACGTCGTTCACGTCAGATGTCCTCCAGGATGACAGCTAGCTCCTCGAGCGAGGCGAGCGAGTTGCCCGCGAGCAGCTCGTCGGTGTAAGGGACAGCCGCGCGCATCCCGCGCGTCAGCGGCTCAAATTCGGGGTGCGCGGCGAGCGGGTTCAGCCATACGAGCCGGTGGGCGCTGCGCCGTAGCCGGGCCATCTCGTGCTCGAGCTGCTCGGGCTCCCCTCGATCCCATCCGTCGGACAGGATCACGACGACGGCGCCGCGCCCAACGCGGCGGCCGTGAAGGCGATTGAGCTCGGCCAGCGCCGCCCCGATCCGCGTGCCCCCGGCGAAATCGGTGACGGCCTCGGCCGCGCGTTCGAGCGCTCGGTCGTGGTCGCGCCCGCCGAGCTCGTTGGTGATCCGCGTCAGCCGCGTCCCGAACGCGAACGCCTCGACGCGGCGGCGCGCCGCGACGGACGCATGCATGTACTGGATCAGCATCCGGGCGTAGGGCGTCATCGAGCCCGACACGTCACACACGAGCACGACCGGCCGCGGCCGCGTGCTTGGCGCCCGCCAGTGCCGGTGGATCGGCTCGCCCCCGGTCCGCAGCGAGGATCGCACGATCCGGCGCAGGTCGGGCGTGTGACTGCGCCGTCTGGCCGGGCGCGTGCGGCGCGAGACCCGCGTCGGGCCGCGTCGCGCCAGCCGTGCGATCAGGTCGCGCGCGAGCATCATCTCAGCGTCGGTGTACTGCGAAAAATCCTTGTGCCCGAGTAGCTCGGCGTCGCTGTAGGCGGCCGGCACGGTAAGCGGGTCCTGGTCCTCCGGGGTCTGTGCCGCGGTGCCCGCAACCGCGGCGCGCGGTGGCACTGGGCGCTCGATCTTTCCCAGTGGCTCGTAGGGGTCCTGTCCGAAGTGCATCCGCTCGTCGCCGAACACCGCCCGGAATGCCAGTTCGAAACGCTCGATGTCGATATGGCTGGAGCACAAGACGCTGCGCAGCGCGAGCCTCGCATCGTCGCGTGAGTTCGATTCGACCGCCGCCAGCGCCTGATGCGCGGTCAGCAGCTCGCCGATCCCGACCCGCGTTCCCTGTGCTCGCAACGCCTCGGCCAGGATGCTGAGCCGGTCGATCACGATGTCCCCGTGGCGGGCGACGGCGCCACGGGCGTCAGACACCCTCGAGCACCTTTCGTTCGCGCACCCGCTCGACGTCCTCGTGGACCTTCAGCGCGGCGCCCAGCGTCTCCTCGAGATCCGCGCTGTCACCGAGCGCCATCAGCGCCTGCGCCCAGACGAGCGTCTCGCCGACCCCGGGGAGCTTGTAGAGGTCGCCGTGCTCGCGCAGTCGACTGATCGCCGTCACCACGCGTGTGACGATCTCCTCCGGCACGCCCGGGATCCTTGAGCGGACGATCTCGCGCTCGCGCTCGGGCGTCGGGTAGTCGATCCAGTGGTAAAGGCAGCGCCGCTTCAGCGCGTCGTGTAGCTCGCGCGTGCGATTCGAGGTCAGCACGACCACGGGTCGGTGGCGTGCGGTCACAGTGCCGAGCTCGGGGATAGTCACGGCGAAGTCCGACAGGAACTCGAGCAAGAACGCCTCGAACTCGTCGTCGGCGCGGTCGATCTCGTCGATCAGCAGCACCACCGGCCCGTCGTGCTCGAGCGCGTCGAGCAGCGGGCGCCGCAGCAGGAACCGCCGCGAGAACAGCTCGCCCTCGTCGACGCCGCTTTCCGCCGCACGCAACGCGAGCAGCTGCCGAGCGTAGTCCCAGTCGTAGACCGCGTGGTGCAGGTCGATGCCCTCGTGGCACTGCAACCGGATCAGACGCGCGTCGGTCGCAGCGGCAAGCGCGCGCGCCACCTCGGTCTTGCCCACACCCGCTTCGCCCTCGAGCAGCAGCGGCTGCTCGAGGACGACCGCAAGATGGATGCCCAGCGCCAGTGGCCGGTCGGCGAGGTAGCCCTGGCCCGCGAGCGCGGCACTCGCCGCCTCTACCGAGCCGATCTCAGCGAAGCTCACGTCGGCGCGTGCACCTCGGTGAGCGTCACGAGAGTCCCGCCGCCTGCTCGAGTGCGCGCCGGCACAGCACCTGCGCGAGATGGCGCTTGTAGTCAGCGCTTGCGTTGAGATCAGCCGGTGGGTCGGTGCCATCGGCTGCGTGCGCGGCAGCGGCGGCGATGCTGTCGGCGGTCAGCGACTGACCACGGAGCGCATCCTCGACGGCATTGGCACGCAGCGGCACAGAACCCATGTTAGTCAGGCCGATCCGCACGTCCTCGCAGACGTCACCGGTCTGCTTGACGAGCGCGCAGACCGCGACCATCGCCCAGTCCTCGCTGCGGCGGTTGAACTTCTGGTAGCCATAGCCCCAGCCGTCAAACGTCGGCATCCGGACCTCGGTCAGCACCTCGGTCGGGCCGATCGCCGTCTCCATGTAGTTCTGGAATAGATCCGCCGCCTCGATCGTGCGCTGGCCGTCGGGCCCCTGGACCGTGATCGAGCCCTCGGCCGCGAGCAGCACGGCCGGCAGATCGGAAGCCGGGTCGCCGTGTGCCAGCGACCCACCGATCGTCCCCCGGTTACGCACCTGCGGATCCGCAATCGTCCCCGCGACGACCGAGGCGAGCCCCAGTTCGGGCGAGTGTTCGAGTTCGGCGTGCGGAGTCAGCGCGCCGATCCGCCAAGTCCCGTCCTCGCGATTGACGCCGTGCAGCCCAGGCACCTTGCGCAGGTCGATCAGCAGCGAAGGAGCCGCAAGCCGCAGCTTCATCAGTGGGATCAGCGAGTGGCCGCCGGCAAGCAGCTTGGCGTCCTCGCCGCCGTCGGCGAGCATCTTGATCGCCTCGTCCAGCGACCCCGCAACCGCGTAGTCAAATTCGGCCGGGATCATGCTGACGCACCTCCGTTTCCGTTCGCTTCTTGGATCGCCTGCCAGACCCGCATCGGGCTGAGCGGCATGTTGATGAACGTGACACCGAGCGGGCGCAGCGCGTCGATCACCGCGTTGGTGACAGCCGGGCTCGCCGCGATCGTGCCTGCCTCACCGACGCCCTTGACGCCAAGCGTGTTGACCGGCGATGGAGTCTCGGTCCGGTCGGTCTCGTAGCTGGGGAGCTCGGCCGCCGTCGGCAGCGCGTAGTCGACGAACGTGCCCGTGACCAGCTGGCCGTTGTCGTCGTAATCGATCCGCTCATACAGCGCCTGCCCGATGCCGTGCGTGATCCCGCCATGCACCTGGCCGTCGATCAGCAGCGGGTTGATCGCCGGGCCGCAATCGTCGACCGCGACGTACCGCACGACCTTGACCTTGCCGGTCTCCGCGTCGATATCGACCACACAGGCGTGCGCGCCGAACGGGAACACGAAGTTCTCAGGGTCATAGAACGTCTGCTCGTCGAGCCCGGGCTCCATGCCCTCGGGCAGGTTCTCGGGGATGTAAGCGGCGCCCGCCACTTCGGCCAGCGTCATGCCGCGATCCGGAGAGCCGCGGACCGAGAACTTACCGTCGCGCAGCTCGATGTCCTCCGGAGCGGCTTCGAGCTGGTGGGCGACGATCCGCGTCGCTTTGTCGGCCACCTTCTTGGCGGTAAGCGCGGCAGCCTCGCCGCCGACCGCCAGCGACCGAGACCCGTAAGTATCGAGTCCCCACGGTCCCGTGTCGGTGTCCCCGTGGATCACCTCGACCATCGACGGGTCGAGCCCGAGCCGGTCGGCGACGATCTGGGCAAAGCCGGTCTCGTGGCCCTGGCCGTGCGGCGAGGTGCCGGTGTAGAGCGTGACCGAGCCACTCGCGTGGACGCGGACCGTGGCCGACTCCCAACCGCCGGCCTGCAGGCCGAGGGCGCTGGGCCCGACGGCCCGGGATGGTGCGTTGCCGCAGATCTCGGTGTAGGTGCTGAAGCCGATGCCCCGATAGATGCCCTTCGCACGGAGCCCGTCGGCCTCGCGATGGACCTCTGCCGCATCGATGTGCTCGAGCAGCTTGTCGAGCGCTGCCTCGTAGTTGCCGGAGTCATAGACGATCCCCATCGCCGTCTCGTGGCCGTCGGCGAATGGCGCGATGAAGTTCTTGCGGCGAAGCTCGATCGGGTCCATCTCGAGCTCGGCCGCGAGCTGGTCCATCACGACCTCGATCAGATGGGTCGCCTCGGGCCGGCCCGCTCCCCGAATCGCATCGGTTGCGAACTTGTTGGTCATCACCGCCGTCACGTCGGTGTGAACCGCCGGCGTGTTGTAAACGCCGCTCATCACGAAGGCGCTGAGTGGTGGGATCAGCGGCGTGAGCAGCATCTGGTAGGCGCCGAGGTCGGCGATGATCTTCGTGTGCCACGCCGTGAGCGTGCCGTCGCGCTTCGCGCCGACCTTCACGTAGTCGATCTGGTCGCGCCCGTGGTGGGTGACCATCATCCCTTCCGAGCGCGTCTCGATCCACTTCACCGGGCGATTGAGCTTGCGCGACGCCCACGCGCAGCCGATCTCCTCGGCGTAGATCTGGAGCTTTGAGCCGAAGCCGCCACCGACCTCGGGGGCGACCACGCGAACCCTGTCCTCCGGGATGCCGACGCAGATCGTCAAGAACAGCCGCAGGAAATGCGGCACCTGGGTCGAGCTCCACACCGTCAGCTTGCCGCCCCGGTACTGAGCCAGCACCCCGCGCGGCTCGATCGCCGCGCCGGCCATGCGGTGGTTGACGACTCGCCGCTCGATGATCACGTCTGCTTCGGCGAACCCAGCGTCCAGGTCACCGCCGCCCAGCGACCAGTCGCAGACCTTGTTGGTGCCGAACTTCTCGTGCACCAGCGGCCCGCCCTCGAGCGCTGCCTCGGGGTCGGTCACGACCGGCAGCGGGTCGTAGTCGACGACGACGTCCTCCGCGGCGTCGACCACGGCGTACCGGTCGCTGCCGACGACGAGGGCGACGGGGTCGCCGACGTGCTTGACCTCACCCTTGGCGAGCACCCAGTGCTCGGGCGTGTTGACCTCGACTCCCGGCGGCACCCACGCCATCGGCAGGCCGGACTCCATGTCGAGGTCCTCGTTGGTGTACACCGCGACGATCCCGTCGCGGGCCTTGGCCGCCGACGTGTCGATCGAGACGATCTTCGCGTGGGCTTCGGGCGAGCGAACCCAGGCCGCCCACAGCTGGCCGGGAAGGTTGATGTCGTCTACGTAGGTGCCCTGACCGGTGATCAGCCGCGGGTCTTCCTTGCGGCGCAGCGACTGCCCAACGTGCAGTTCGGCCGTCGCGCTCATGCCGTCACCTCCGACGGACCTGAAACGGCCGCCCCCTTGGACTTGGACGCGTCGAGGACCGCCTTGACGATGTTGTGGTAGCCGGTGCAGCGGCAGAGGTTGCCCTCAAGCGCCTTTCGCACCTCGGCCTCGTTCGGGCTCGGGTTCTCAGCCAAGAATCCGGCGGCGGCCATGATCATCCCCGGCGTGCAGTAGCCGCACTGCAGGCCGTGGTCGTTCCAGAACGCTTCCTGCAGCGGATGCAGGTCATCCTCGGTCCCCATCCCCTCGATCGTTGTCACCGAGGTGCCGTCGGCCTGGACCGCGAGGACGGTGCACGACTTCACGGCACGGCCGTCGATATGAACAGTGCAAGCTCCGCAATTGGATGTGTCGCAGCCGACATGCGTGCCGGTCAAGCCAAGGGTGTCGCGGATCGCATGCACCAGCAACAGTCGAGGTTCCACGTCGATGGCGTGCTCTACGCCGTTGACCTGGAGACGCACTCCAACGGTTTTGCTCATGCCCTCTCTCTCCAATTTCCGGGGTCGGGGCGACCATACTCCTTGGGCGAGCGGCTGTGAAGTGAGTCTGCGCCCTCGTCCTGCTCGCGGTGCACGGCAACGCCGCCGACCACCAGCGCGACCCCCACAAGCTCTGCCGCGGTGGGCAGCTGTGCCAGCACGATCACGCCGATCACGGTCGCAATCGCGGGCAGCAGCGACACCATCAGCGAGTACGTCGCCCGGCTCAAACGGGTCATCGCGAGCTGGTCGGTGACGTACGGGATCACCGACGAGCAGATGCCGACCCCGACGCCGGCGAGTAGCGCCAGCGGGTCGCCGATCGCAGACGCGGCCTGCGAGCCGGCCAGCGGCGTGACGACGATCGCCGCGATCAGCATCGCCGCGCCGAGCCCGTCGATCCCCTTCACCGCCGGATGCCGTGCAACCGCGTGCGCGAGCACGATGTAGGCGGTGAACAGCGCCGCGTTGGCGAACGCGAATGCGAGCCCGAGCGGCCGAGCGGTCAGCTGCACGTGGCTGAGCTCGTACACGCCGCAGACCGCGAGCGCCAGCGCGACCGCGTTGCGCGGGGTGCGGGTGCCGATCGCGGCAAGGGCGACGACCGGCAGGAACTCGATCGCCGCGACGGTACCCAGCGGCAATCGTGCGATCGCCTCGTAGAAGCAGCAGTTCATCACCGCCAGCACGGCGCCCCAGGCGATCAGCAGCCGCTGGGTCGACGGATCGAGCTCGCGCAGCGTCCGCCACGGGCGTCGCCAGATCGCGAACACGACTGCCGCCGAGGCGATCCGCAGCCACGCGACGCCGAGCACCTGGACGCGCGCGAACAGCAGCACCGCGAACGATGGCCCGAGGTAATGGAACACCGCGCTGACCACGAAGTAGACGTGCGGAGGAGGCTCACGGTCTCGCAGCACGATCGCAATGATGCACGGCGTTCTGGTTGACGTACATACTGAATCGCAGGTATCCTGCGCCGTATGGCAGCGAATCCAAGGCTATATGGCGATCTGGCCGATGCCGCCCAGCTTGATCAAACCAATCTTGCGCTGCTCGCCGAGCTGCAGCAGGACGCCCGCATGAGCCTCGCTGAGCTCGGGCGCCGCGTCGGCCTGTCGGCGCCGGCGGTGGCCGAGCGCCTGCAGCGACTCGAGCGCGACGGCGTGGTCCTCGGCTACCGAGCCGAGCTCGACCCGGCCGCGGTCGGCTACGGGATCAGCGCGATCATCCGCGTGCGCCCCGCCCCACGGCAGCTCTACAAGGTCGCCGAGGTCGCCCGCTCGGCCCCCGAGGTCGTCGAGTGCCGCCGGATCACCGGCGAGGACTGCTACCTGATCAAGGCCCACATCCGCTCGATGCGCCACCTCGAGGAGTTGCTCGACGAACTCGCCCCGTTCGGCCAGACGACGACCTCGATCATCCAGTCGTCGCCGGTGCCGACGCGAGGGCTGGCATTAACGCAGGCGGAGTGAGAGCCGAATTCGACTCGCGCAGTTAGTACGGCATATAGCCGTCAAAACTGCGTCGGTCGATACTCGCGGTCGCGCTACGGCTTGTGCGCCAGCACCTGGTAGATCGACGCCCACCCGGTCGTGAACCCCTGATGGGCGGCGTGCAGGTACAGGCGCCAGACGCGGGCGCGCTCTTCGCCCGCCAGCCGCACCGCCTCGTCGTGCCGCGCCTCAAACCGCTCGATCCACTCGGCCGTGGTTCGCGCGTAGTCGTCCTGTAGGCCCTCGACGTGGGTCGTCACCAGCCCGGTGCGCTCGAGCGCTCGGAGGACGCGTGAAAGCGGCAGCGGCACTCCGTCGGGGAACACGAACCGTTCGGAGAACGCGCCCTCGTCGGCGTCATCGAAGTCCTGGAGCTTGGCGATCCCGTGATTGAGCAGACGGCCGCCTGGGCGCAGCAGTCCCGCGAGCCGCTGGGCGTAAAGATCGATCCGCTCCTCCCCCACGTGCTCGACCATCCCGATGCTCGAGATCGCGTCGAACGGCCCTTCGGAGATCTCGCGGTAGTCGGCGACGCGGATCTCGACGAGATCCTCGAGCCCGGCCTCGCGCACGCGCTCGCGGGCGAGATCCACCTGCGGCGCCGACAGCGTCACGCCGAGCACCTTGACGCCGTGGTTCTTGGCCGCGTGGATCGCGAAGCTCCCCCAGCCGCAGCCGACGTCGAGCACCCGTTCGCCCTCTGTCAGGCGCAGCTTCTTGCAGACGAGCGCGAGCTTTGCCTGCTGGGCCTCCTCGAGCGTCTGCGCTCCGCCCGACCAGTACGCGCAGCTGTAGGTCATCGACGGATCGAGGAACAGGGCGAAGAACTCGTTGCCGACGTCGTAGTGGTGGCGCACGGCACGCCGATCGCGGCTCAGCGTGTGACGCTCGCCGCGCAGCCGCAGCTCGGCCGCCGGCGGCTTCGGCGGCTTCGTTAGTCCGCAGGCGCGCACGACGGCGAGGCCCAGCGCGGCCTGCTGGCGCAGCGACAGATCCGGCGGCTCGAACGTGTCGACGATTCGCAGCGCGCCGTCGAGGTCGTCGACGTCGAGCAGCCCGTCGACGTAGGCGCGGCCAAGCCCGAGTTCGCCCGGCGCTCGCAGCGCGTGCGCAAGCGCCTTGGGCGAGCGGAACGTGAACGTCGGCGCCGGCGACTCGGTCGCGCGCACCGAGCTCCCGTCCCAGAACTGCACCGCGAACGGGCGGTGCGGAAGCGCGGTCTCAAGCTCGCGCCGAAGCGCTGAGGTGCTCGCGAACGCCACCGCTACGTCAGAGCGTCGCGCCGGCGGGCGTCGTCTTGCGCGCGCGCCGTTCGGGGTCGACCCGCACGACGTCGTAGGCCAGTCCGGTCATCTCCAGCACCCGGATGATCGCGGCCGAGGGATCGATCTGCCAGCGCTCGAGGCCGTGGCGGTAAGACGTCGGGAACGCGTGGTGGTTGTTGTGCCAGGCCTCGCCCCAGGTCGGGATCGCCAGCCACGCAAGGTTGCGCGACTCGTCGCCGGTGTCGTAGTCGTGTCGGCCGAAGAAGTGGCACAGCGAGTTGATGCTGAAGGTCGCGTGATGCATGAAGAAGATCCGCGCGGCGCCACCCCACAGCAGCGCGACGAGTCCCCCTCTGACCGTGCCGGTCAGCAACACGCCGAGGCCGAATGCCGCGCCGAGGCCCGCGGCTACCCACAGCACGAACGTGCGGTCGACGAAGCGGATCAGCGGGTCGGCCATCAGGTCCGGGGCGTAGCGGTTCTCGTCGGCGACCTCCATATCGCGGAACACCCAGCCGACGTGCGCATGGAACAACCCCGACAGCGCGCCGCGCCAGCCGGTCCCGTGTCCGACGTGTGGGCTATGCGGATCGCCGTCCACGTCGGAGTACACGTGGTGCTTGCGGTGGGTCGCGACCCAGTCGATCACGGGTCCCTCGGCGGCCGCCGAGCCGAGCGCGGCGAACCCGGCGCGCACGAACCGGTGGCACTTGAAGCTTCGGTGCGTCAGCAGACGGTGAAACCCGACCGTGATCCCCGAGCCGATGATCATGTAGCTCAGCGCGAGGATCAGCAGGTCCTGCCACTGCAGCAGCTTCCCGCCCCACCCCAGCCACATCGCGATCACGACCATGATTGGCGGCACTCCGGTCACGACCCCGCTTGCGACCCGATCGACCAGCGGCATCGACACCGGCCGCACGTCTGATGGGGGCGCCGGCGGGTCAGTTGGCGAACCCGCCGGTTCCGGCGCGGCCGGATCCGTTTCGGGCGGGAACGCGACTGACGGCATCGATCGCGATCCTAGCTGTTGCTCTCGATCCACGCGCAAACCCGCGGTAGGCTCGCGCTCGCGATGATCATCAGCGATTCGTTCGTGGTCGCCGACTGGGCCGACCCCGGAACGCACCCGGGGCGCCCGATCGCGGGCCTGCACCTGCACCGGTCCGACGATGAGGCGTGGATCGTGCTCGAGGGGCGGCTGGGGTTCCGTGTCGGCGGCGAGGAGCGCGAGGTCGCGGCGGGCGAGTCGCTGCTGGTGACCCGCGGCACGCCGCACACGTTCTGGAACGCAATCGCCGAGCGCACGCGCTACCTGCTGGTGATGACGCCCCGGATCCACCAGCTCGTGGAGGCGCTGCACTCGGGCGAGCGCACCGACTACGCGCAGATCTTCGAGGAGTTCGACTCCGAGCTGCTCGAGTAGCGGCGCTAGCCGCCCATCCCGCCGAGGAACGCAAACGGATTCTGCGGGCCTTCTTCGTAGACCTCGAGCAGGTTGCCCTCGACCGTCACGGTGCTGCCTTCGGGCGCCTCGCGCCGCATCCGGTCGGCGAGCGCATTGGCGTCGTCCTCGTCGTTGGCGCCGAGCAGCAGGTAGTGCCAGCGCCGGACGCAACGCAGCCCCTCGCTCTCGAGCTGCTCGGCGAGCTTGACAGTGTCGCGGTGCGAGTGGCAGCGGACGCGCACCTCATAGTCCGGGTGGCCCTGTGCCACGCTGTCCTCGCGCTCGTGCTCGACCTGCTCAGCGTGCTCGGTCGCGCGCTGCGCGTCGTCGGCGGGCAGCGGCGCGTCGGGGTCCTCCCAGTCCTCGGCGATCGGATGCCAGTGGCGCAGCTCGAAGTCGACGTCCCACTTCTCCTTGGCGGCGACCGACGCGATCGCGCGCTGCGCGCTCTCGGCCTGCTCGCGCGTCCCCGTGTAACAGAACACCTCGGGCCCGTCGGCCGAGACGAGCACGCGGTCGTGAAACTCGGTCTGGAGGTCGTGCTCGAGCTCGGACCCCTGGAGGTGCGCGGTCAGCAGGTTCGCGATGTCGTCCTTGTGGAGGTCGACGCGCAGCCGCCAGTCGTCGTTCATTCAGCGGACACTAGTCGATCAGGCGACATAGCTGATGCGGGGCTCGGGGGCCGGTCGCGCGGCGCCGCTCGTCGCGACGTTGGCGAGGATCGCGACCGCCCGCTCGAGCTGCTCGGGCGCGAGCGTGAACGGCAGCCGGATGTAGCGCTCGAGCAGCCCGGCGGCCCCAAACCGCGGCCCGGGCGTCAGCTGCACTCCCTCTTCGGCCGCCCGCACGGCCAAGCTCGTGCTGTTCGGACCAGGCAGCTGCGCCCACAGGAACAGCCCCCCTGACGGCATCGTGTAGCTCCAGCCGGGCAGCCGCACGGCGAGCGCATCGGCGAGCGCTTGCCGGCGCACGCGGATCATCGCGCGCCGCTCGGCCATGATCTCGTCAAGCGCGCCGAACACGTGCGTGGCGACGATCTGCTCGAGCACCGGGCTGGCGAGGTCGACGCTCGCGCGGGCCGCCGCCAGGCTGCGCACGATCGTCGGGTCGGCGCGAGCCCAGCCGATCCTCAGGCCGCCCCAGACCGACTTGCTGAGCGAGCCGATCGTGATCGTGCGCGCCCCAGCCCCGGCCGCCGCCGGCGGCGCCCGGTCGATCCCGTCGAGGCCCAACTCGACGAACGTCTCGTCGATCACCACGTGGCTGCGGGCGCGCTCGAGCTCGCGCAGCGACTCGCGCCTTGACGCCGCATCCATCACCGCGCCGGTCGGGTTGTGATGGTCGGGGATCAGATATGCGAGCGACGGCCTGTGGACCCGCGCCAGCGCTTGGAGCATCTCCAGGTCCCATCCCTCGGCGCTCACGGGAACGGCCAGCGCACGTGCGCCGGCCGCGTGCAGCGCATCGAGCGCCGCCGGGTAGCTCGGGATCTCGACCAGCGCGTGCTGGCCACGGCGGACGAACGCCCGGATCGCCAGATCGAACGCCTGCAGGGCGCCGTTGGTGACGATGATCTCCTCGGTGCGGGTCGGCAGCCCGCGCGCGCTGAACCGAGCGGCGATCGCCTCGCGCAGCGGCGGTAGCCCGAGCGGGTCATACCCGTGGTGGTCCAGCCAGCGCGGCAACTCGCCGGCCGCCGCACGCACGATCTCGTCGAGCGCCGGCGGCGCCGGCAGCGCCGCGATCCGCATCTCGAGGCCCTCGCCGGGCAGCACCGCGTCGGCAGCCGCGCGGTGCCCCCCGGGCAGCGTCACCCAGCTGCCCGCGCCCTGCCGGCTGGCGACGTAGCCCTCCTCGCGCAACCGGTTGTAGGCGAACGTGACCGTCGCGCGGCTGCAGCCGATCGCGCCCGCCAGGGTCCGCTCGGCCGGGAGCCGGCTTCGCAGCGGAATCCGGCCGTCAAGCACGAGCGACCGCATCGTCGCGGCCAGCCGCTCGTGGGCCGCGCCGCCCTGGCGCCAGTCGCCGAGCAACTCGACCAGCCGGGTGGCGGTGGTGACGGTCACCAGGCCACTACTAGCAAATTGGCCCGCTTATGTCCATGCCATTCTCTGCAAGACTGGTCGAGTGCTCGTGCCTCCACCGCGCGCCCGACGGCTGACGCAGCTCTACCTCGGACTCCTGCTGTACGGCGTCAGCGACAGCATGCTGCTGCTCGCCGGACTCGGAGTCGACCCGTGGGATGTCTTTCACCAGGGCCTGTCGCGCCACTTCGGCCTCGGCGTCGGCACCTGGGCGCTGATCGTCGGCGCCTTCGTGATGCTGCTGTGGATCCCGCTGCACCAGCGCCCGGGATTCGGGACGATCTCAAACGTTCTCGTGATCGGGCCGGTGATCGACCTGATGCTGGCCGTGTTCCCGCCGGCCCACGGTCTCCCGATCCAGATCGTGCTGATGGTCAGCGGCGTGATCCTCAACGGGATCGCGACCGGCGCGTACATCGGTGCCGGCCTCGGCCCCGGGCCCCGCGACGGGTTGATGACCGGCCTGGCGGCGCGCGGCTACTCGATCAGAGTCGTGCGCACGTGCCTCGAGGTGACGGTGCTCGCCACCGGCTGGCTGCTGGGTGGCACGGTCGGCGTCGGCACAGTCGTCTACGCGCTCGCGATCGGGCCGCTCGCGCATTTCTTCGTGCCCCGGCTGGCGATCGTCCCACGCACGACGCCCGCCGATGCGCCGGCCGTGGCCGAAGGGCGAGCCGTCTAGATCGTCTCGCCCGGACGCCCGAACACGATCTCGGGCACGACGCAGGCCGGCGACACGCGCAGCAGGAACCGCACCCCCTCGGCGATGTCGCTGGTCTTGAGCATCTCGTCGCTGGGCACCTCCTGCTTGACGAAGTCAGTCATGTCGGTGTCGACGAAGCCGGGGCAGAACGCCACCGACTTGATCCCGTCGGCGTTGAGCTCCTTGTTCATCGCGGTGCTGTAGGCGATCACCGCGGCCTTCGTCGCGGAGTACACCGACAGCCACGCCGCCGGCGACTTGCCGGCGATCGACGCCAGGTTGACGACGAGCGCATTGCGGTGCTCGGCCCCGGCTTCGCGCAGCAGCCCGACCGCCTCGCGGTAGAACAGGATGATCGAGCGCAGGTTGACGTCGAGCTGCAGGCCGACGAGCTTGGTCTGGTGCTCGCCGGCGGCCGCGCCGATCCCGACGCCGGCGTTGTTGACGAGCACGTCGAGGCGCCCATAGCGCTCGCGATGCCTGCGGACCACCTCCTGGATCGTCTCCTCGGAGGCGAGGTTGCCGGCGACCGGCTCGACGTTGTAGCCCTCGCCGCGTAGTCCCTCGGCGGCCTCCTCGAGCGTCTCGGGCTTGCGTGCGGCGATCGTCAGGTCATACCCCTCGGCCCCGAGCACCCTGGCGATCTCACGTCCGATCCCTCGGGAGGCCCCGGTGACGATGGCGGCGCGATTCGGCATGGCTAAGGAGGTCCTTTCGTGGAAGACGGCGGCGGCGGGGAATCTAGTTGACCCCCGCCGCACGGTGCGGTCCTCCTACAGCGAGAGGGGCGGCGCTTGAACGCCGCCCCTCCGCAGAACGTCAGTTGTGACCGTGGCCTCCGGACACGGGACACGGATTGAACCTGTCGCCGCTGTTGAAGTCCGAGATCGGATCACTGGTCGTGAACCCCGGCCCGGGGAACAGCACCCGCAGCAACCCCCCGTACTCGGTGGTCGAGCTTCCGCCGAAGCGGTTGATCGTCCCTGGGATGAAGTTGCCGCCTTCTTGCCAGACGCAGCCACCATCGTGGAACGCTGTCGAGTAGAACGGGTAGAACTGCGCCCCGATCGGCGGATTGACGCAGTTGGCCCCGGTGTCCTGGTCGCAGAACGGCGGGTTGAACTGAGCGTCCTCGGTCTCGAGGGCCGGCAGATCGGTCTCGAACGCCATCGTCGAGTAGTTCCTGCCGTTGCCGGTCGTCGGGCTGGTGAACATCACCGGCGTTGGGTGAAGCTGCCGATCGATGAACGGGTTGGGATTTGTCCCTGGCCAGTCCAGCCGGTAGGACTGCCCATCCCAGTCTTCGTCGTCAAAGAAGCACCCATTGATCATGACCAGCGTCGAGTCGGTGCCGGGGACGCAGAAGTTGTTCCCGTCGTCCTCGTCCAGACCGCCGGCATCCTGACTGCCGGGCTGCGTGCAGTTGTTGTTGGCGTCGATCGCGAGGCAGTTCTCGAAATGCCCGATCTCGTCCGACATCGCGACGTTGTATGTGTGGATCGACCACGTGTTCCCGCGCGGGTTCCCCGTCGAGTACTCCGGGTGGAACGCGTACGGCGCTTCGTGGCACGTGCTCGAATTTGGCTGGAACAGGATGTGGCCGAAGCCGTTGGCGACAGATGCCGTCATCGAGCCGCTCTGCCCCGTCGTCAGGTCGAGCATGTCGACCCGGAGTCCGGCCGGCGTGTCATGCATGTGGATCCGGATCCGGTCGCCCGGGTTCATGAACAGGTCCTTCGCGTTGTCGGGGTTGACGGCCGCGAAGTTCGGGTTCTCGAGCCTTCCGGTGAACAGTGGGTTGGCAGGAGCCTGAGACTGACCGCTCTTGGTGATGTAAGCCCAGTTGATCGGCTCCTCGCCGCCGAGGACGAAGTCGTTGCAGTCCGTGTTGTTGGTCTGCCCGTTGGGGTCGGTCGAGCTCGGTGAGGTGTGGTTCTGATCGAGCGACAAGCTGTCGATCGTCATCGCCGCGCAGTACTGATGAGCCGTGCAGCCAAAGCCCTCGAACTGCTCGACATATCCGGGCGGGTAGAACTGGAGCTCCATGAACGCGTTACCCGGGTGCTTGCCGATGTAGTTGGGCTTGTTGGGATTCGCCCCGACGAGGTCGTTGCGGTCGGTGTCCGGGTTGCACGTCTTGGTGAACTCCGGCGCGGACTCGGTGTCACACAGGGTCAGACCGAACCAGAACGTCGGCCGCAGCTGGAAGTTCCACGTCGTGCCGCCCGCGCCGCTGGCGTTCGGGAACTGCTTTGGATCCTGGGGCAGCGTGACCGTGTAGGTCATGTCGTTGCCCGAGCCCGGAACGCCGGATTTGAACTCAACTGATGGCTCGTCGTGTCCGACGTAATCGTCTTCGCCGAACGTGCCAGGCGGGGCATCCGCACAGAGAGAAAGCTGGGTCTGGCACAGCGGGCCTTTGAGTTTCCCGACGGCGGCCTGCGCGATGCTCGCGGAAAGCAGGCAACCTGCTAACGCGACGACGCTCGCGACCGTGATCGACACTGGACGCAATCGCTTCATTCATCCATCCTTTCTTCGACCGACAAAGCCGTCTCTACCTCTGCCGCGATCGAGACGAACCCGTCGCCTCCTCCGATTGCCGAGCCGCCTGTACGTCAAGGCACGGTCGCCAACGAGCAGTTGGTCTCCGCCCACGTTGACTCGACGATACAGGCGTCGCCTTCGCCCTCCTCCTCACCTCGGGGGGACTTGCGGCGCATCCTATTCCCCACCCGGCGCCGGCGCGAAGAAATTTCTCAGCTTTGTACGACTTGTACTGTCAGAAATCGCGCGACGGTGCAAGCAGCTGAGGGATAGCCGGATCAAACGAATAAGGTGCGGGCGATTCTCGGCCCCGGAAGGGGGCAGTTCACTACACGACAGGAGGTCGTATGAGCCGTAGTCATCGGCCGGTCGCCGCTGCTCTGGCCGCGGTTGCATGCCTGGCGCTGCCCGCAGGTGCGCTCGCCAGCAGTCCGAAGAAGTCACCCCCAAACCTCTCCTGCGAGATAACCCCGACGCAGCTGTTCTACAGCGGCACGTACAACAACGTGACCGTACCGCCGGGTCAGACCTGCGAGCTGTCCAACGCGACCGTGCGCGGCAACGTCACGGTCCAGATGGCCGGATCGGTGACGTTCGAGAACTCGGGCACCGTCGGCGGGAGCTTGCTGGTCGGTCAGCTGGGTGGCGCCTCTGAGGACACCGGCTGGGTGATCGACGGCGGCGCACTCGCCAATCAGGCAGCCGGCCTGACCTTCCAGGGCACGGTCCACGGAATCCTCGCCAACGACACCGACACGCTCGCGCTCGGGAGCGCCACCGTCGACGGCAGCGTCGTCTCCAACCGGGGCGTGTTCGGCGGCGCGGTCACCTCGAGCGTGATCACCGGCGACCTGGTCATCAACGGCACCGCCAGCACCGACCCGTCGATCGACAGCACCTGGCTGATCGCGGGCCCACAGCTCGACGGCTCTCCGCAGCAGATCGACGGCAACGTGATCCTCACCAACAACCAGAGCACGATCTTCCTGTTCGAGAACCACATCAAGAAGAACCTCGTGTGCCAGGGGAACCGCCCAGCGCCGTTCAACTCGTTCGAGGGCATCACCAACACCGTTGACGGACGCTCGACCGGACAGTGCGCGACCACCAACCCAGTCACCGGAGACCAGGCGAGCGCCGCCGAGGCTCGCGCCACACGCGCGCTGCGCTAACCCCGCGAGCCGGGGCCGGCGCGGCGATCGCGTCGGCCCCCGGCCGCCCCGGTCGACCACGGTTGCCCTCGCCGCGCGCGTGACATAGCGTTGCCGACTTACCCGAGCTTGGAGGTCGCTTGATGCCGCGCACGCATCACCTGCCCGACGAACAGGTCCATTTCACGTGGGACACGAGCAACGAACCGCTGCTCACGATCGACTCCGGCGACACGGTCGTGGTCTGGACGCGAGACGTCTCAGACAACCAGATCGGCCCCGACTCGGACACAAGTGTGATCGCCGGGCTCGACTGGGACCGGGTCTACCCGCTCGCGGGGCCGATCGCGGTCAACGGCGCGACGCCGGGCGACACGCTCGCAATCGAGATCCTCGACATCCACACTCAGGGCTGGGGCTGGACGGCCGTGCTCCCGGGACTCGGGCTGCTGCCCGAGGAGTTCCCCGACGCGTACCTGCGCGTGTTCGACCTCTCCCACGGCGACGTCGCGTACTTCCGCGAGGACATCGCGATACCGCTCGAGCCGTTCTTCGGGACGATGGGCGTCTGCCCCGCGGGCGCGAGTGCCGTCCCGGTGATGCCGCCCGGCGTGTTCGGCGGCAACATGGACACGCGCCAGCTCGTGGGCGGTGCCACCCTGTATCTCCCCGTGCAGGTAGAGCACGCGCTGTTCTCCTGCGGGGACGCCCACGGCGCGCAGGGCGACGGAGAGGTATGCGTCACCGGCCTCGAGGCACCGATGTTCGCCTCGCTGCGGTTCACGCTCGAGAAGGGGCGGTCGATCCCGGGTCCGCAATACCGCACGCCCGGCCCGCTTACCCGGCGCGTCGACTCGGCGCCGTTCTACGGGACCACCGGCGTCGGCGGGGACCTGTACGTCGCTGCCCAGGACGCCGTCCGCGCGATGGTCGACCATCTCGCCGCCAATCATGGCGTCAGCCGCGTGGACGCGTACCTGCTCTGCAGCCTGGCGGTCGACCTGAAGATCTCTGAGATCGTCGACGCCGGCCAGTACATCGTCAGCGCGGTGCTCCCCGAGGCGATCTTCGGCGGCTGATCCGCCGGCCAGAGCGCGTCAGCCGAGCAGCGGAACGTTCTCGGTCAGCACTTCGTGGCCGCCGTCGGTGATCAGGACGTTGTCCTCGATCCGGATGCCGCCGAATTCGAGCATCCGATCGACGCGGTCCCACGCGACCTCGTCTCGGTGGCGGCTTCGCAGCTGTGGATCCTCGAGCAGCGCCGCCACGAAGTAGATGCCGGGCTCGACCGTCACGACCATGCCCGGCTCGAGCGGCAGGTCGATCCGTAGGTTTGGGTACGGCGGCGGGTCAGACTCGCGCTCGGGCAGCACGCCGCCGGCGTCGCGCACGCCCAGGCCGACGAGGTGGCCGACGCCGTGGGGGAAGAACAGCGACACGGCGCCGCCGTCGACCAGCGAGTCCGGGGTGCCGCGCAGGATCCCGTGGGCGGCGAGCCCCTCGGCGATCACCAGCGCAGCGGTTCGGTGCACGTCGCGCCACTCGGTGCCGGCCGTGCAGCGCTCGATCGCCGCCAGCTCCGCCGCGCGCACGAGTGAATGCAGTTCGCGCTGCTCGGCGCCGAGCTCGCCGCCGACCGGGTAGGTCCGCGTGATGTCGCTTGCGTACTGGCGGCACTCCGCGCCCGCGTCGATCAGCACGAGCTCGCCGGTCGAGAACCTACGGTCAGACGGCGGGAAGTGCAGCACAGCCGAGTTCGTGCCGCCGCCGACGATCGTGTCATAGGCCATCGCGTCGCCGCCCGCGCGCTGCGCCGCCGCCTCCAACTCGACCTGAACCTCGCGCTCACTGACCCCATCGCGGAGCAGCGGCACGGCCGCGGCGAATCCGGCGCGGGTCGCGCGTTCGGCGACGCGCATCCGCTCGAGTTCGACCGCGTCCTTTGGGCGCCGCACGCGACTGAGGCCAGCGCGCAGCCGGTTGACCAGCGCCGGCGCAGAGCGGTCGCCGGGAGGCGGCGCCCCGAGCCAAGCGGTCGGTCTGTTCGCGCGCGACTGCAGCCAGTCGCCCAGCTCGGCGGTCGACAGCCCCTGCTGGTCGCCGGCGTGCGCCCCCGACCACAGCCGGTCGTCGGCGGTGATCGGCGTCTCGAAGTCAAACCACCCCGTCTCGGGATCGAACGCCAGCACGCCACCGGGCCGGTTGCGGTCGGTCAGGTAGAAGTACTCCGAGTGGGCGTGAAACGGGTACGTGCGATCGCCGCGTCCCGGGACCCCGATCGGGTCACCGGCGCCGATCAGCACGACCTCGTCGCTGAGCTCCCAGGCGCCGGCCGCCGCCGCTCGGCGGCGGTCGAGTTGACGCGCGATACTCCCGTGGGCGGCGATCTCTTCCAACGTGTCGGCTAGGACGTTGACGACGACGGGATCTTACGACCCGATGCGCTCACCGGCACGAACCGCAACCGGGAGCCGGTTGGCGGGTGGCGCGAGCGGGCAGCTCCAGCGAGAGTCATACGAGCACGAGGGCTGGTAGGCGAAGTTGAAATCGAGCACGAGCCGGCCGTCCTGCTCGCCCAGGTCCGCTCCCTTGACGGTGTCGAGCGCGTAGCGCCCCGCCCCGTAGGTCTCGCTCCCGCTCGTGGTGTCGGCGAACGGCACGAACAGGCCGCCGCCGTAGCCGTCCAGCCAGTACAGGTCGAGGCTCAGCTCGGCGCCGCCGGCCTGGAAGCGGGCCAGCGCGAAGCGAGTGAATGCCATCAGCCGGCTGTCGCTGGTCGGGAGCTCGAGCCGGACGGGGTCGGCGCGTTCGAGCGTCGCCAGCACGCGCCACCCGGGGTCGTACTCATAGACGTGCGGGCCGTTGTAGCCGTCGCGCTCGGCAGCCGGGACCGGCGACTGTGGATGGCGGCTGAACAGCCGCGCGCGCGCCTCGCTCCACCGATGCCAGGCTGCCTGCGGATCGCCGGTGCCGCGGATCTCGGCATACAGCTCGGCGATTCGCCGGCGCCAGTCAAGCAGCGTTACAACGTCCTCGACGGCATCCATCGTCAGCGGAGCATCGCCGATTGCACCGCGGCGCGCGGCACGGCAAGCTCTAGCTGCACCATTCCGACCGCAACTACTGGGAGGAACACGTGAGCACGTGGGATGTCGTCGTGATCGGGGGCGGGTCCGCCGGCGAAAACGCCGCCCAATACGCAATCCAGGGCAGCGATCGCACCGCCGCGATCGTCGAGGCCGAGCTCGTGGGCGGCGAGTGCTCCTACTGGGCCTGCATGCCCAGCAAGGCGCTCCTGCGTCCGCTCGAGGTCTTGGACACCGCGCGGGCGCTGCCCGGAGTCAAGGAGATGCTGACCGGCTCGCTCGACGTCGACGCCGTGCTGGCGCGGCGTGATTCGTTCACGCACAGCCACGACGACTCGAGCCAGGTCAAGTGGGCGACCGGGGCCGGAATCGAGATCATCCGCGGCCGCGGCCGGCTGACCGGCGAGAAGACGGTCGAGGTCACCGCGCCGGATGGCAGCGTCGAAGTTCACAGCGCGCGCGAGGCGGTCGTGGTCGCCACCGGAAGCACCGCCGCGGTTCCGCCCGTGGAAGGTCTGCGAGAAGCCCGTCCGTGGACCTCGCGCGATGTCACCAACCTCCGCGAGGTGCCAGGCCGTGTCGCGGTGATCGGCGGCGGCGTCGTTGGCTGTGAGTCGGCGACGTGGCTGCGAGGGCTCGGCGCGAGCGAAGTCACGGTGATCGAGACCGCACCGTCGCTTCTGACCGGGCGCGAGCCGTTCGTCTCAGAGATGGTCGCCAAGCGCTTCGCCGAGCTCGGGATCCAGGTGCTCATCGACACCAAGCTTCAGTCCGTCGAACGGGCCGACGTCCAGGACACCGGCATCGGCCGGGTCCATGGCGGCTCGGCCACGATCACCGCCGGCGCTTTGACAATCGAGGTCGATGAGATCGTCGTCGCCGCCGGGCGGACGCCGGCGACGGCCGACCTCGGTCTCGATCAGATCGGGATCGACCCGAGCGGCTCGCAGGGCGCACTGCTGACCGACGACCACATGGCCGTGATCGGCTGTGCGGATTGGCTGTACGCGGTCGGTGACGTCTGCGGGCGCGCGTTGCTGACCCACATGGGCAAGTACCAGGCGCGGATCGCCGGCGACGTAATCGCAGCGCGGGCGGACGGACGCGCGACCGACGGTCCGCGCTACCGCGACGTCGCCGACCACGACATGGTCCCGTCGGTCGTGTTCGCCGACCCGCAGGTCGCCACGGTCGGGCTCACCGAGTCAGCGGCGCGTGACAACGGGATCGACGTGCAGCCGCTCGAGTACGAGATCGGCTCGGTCGCTGGCGCGAGCCTGCTGCGCGACGGCTACGCGGGCAAGGCAAAGCTCGTCGTCGACCGCGGCACCGACACGCTCGTCGGCGCCACGTTCGTCGGCCCCGACGTCGCCGAGCTGCTGCACGCGGCGACGATCGCGATCGTCGGCGAGGTGCGTCTCGAGACGCTCTGGCATGCGGTGCCGTCGTATCCGACGGTCAGCGAGATCTGGCTGCGCTTGCTCGAGGCTCGCACTTGACCGTCACCCGGCTCACGGGTCCTTGATCAGCACCGCGCGCGTGTAGAGCAGCTCGAAGCCGCGACCCTGCACGTTCTGCTGAGACCGCGATCCCGGCTGCGTGGTGACGACCGCGATGTCGCATCCGGCGGCCGCCGCGTCGGCGAGCCGCGCCGCCAGCAGCGCCGTCTGCACGCCTCGGCGGCGGTAGGCGGGCGCGGTCGCCGCACCGGCGAACTGGGCCACGCCGTCGGCGATCCGGATGCTGCCGCCGCCGGCGATCACCCTGTCGAGCAGGGCCGCGTAGCGCACGACTCCCGCCGCCGCGACGTCACGCTCGGCGCGCTCAATCACCTCGCGCGGAAACTCCTCGTGGAACGCTATGCCCTGGTCGTCGGGGTGCGCGAAGCCATCGACGACGACGTCGAGCCACGCGGCGAATTCGTCGTCGCCGATGCGCCGCACGTCGATCCCGGGCGGCGCGGCCCACTCCACGTCCGGGGTGATCGCGAGGCCGAGCACGTTCTCATAGGAGGCCAGCCGGTAACCGCGCTCGGTCAGCGTGGCGCCGACCGCGGGCTCGGCGAGGTTCGACAGCTCCACCTGAACCGGGGCGCCGCACGCGCCGTAGGCGCGCTCGATCTCGTTGAGCTCGGCGTCGCTCGGCACGCCGCTGAAGCCGAGCCCGGCGACCTTGTTGAACGGCGAGCCTTCTTCAGCGAACACCGCGACGCCGCCGGCGATCGGAGTCGCGAACGCGGCCGGATCCCCGGTGCGGAGCGCGGACGCCTCTCCTGCCTTGGCGATCAGGTCGACATCCGCGCGTTCGATCCGCGCCGCCAGGGCGATGTCACAGAACAGGGGCCGTCGCGCGCCGGACACGAGATCGCTCATTCCGAGGCAGCGGCGGCGAGCTCGCGGTAGGCGTTTGGCGCGTCGACGAGGATGCGATCGATCGCCTGGAGGATCTCGAGCATCGTCATCTCGCGCATCTCCTCCGGGCGCCGCGGGATGCGGACGGCAAGGACCGCCGTGGAGTCCTCACCCCACGGCAGGCAGTACAGCGTCGGCCAGCGCGGCAGCGTGTTGTAGTCGTTGCAGAGCTCGTGGCCGAGCTGCGCGCTGGCGCCGGGCGCGTAGCCATCGAGCTCTTCGGCGCTCGCGGTCACGGGCCGATGATGCCCGATCGGCGACGACCTGCGCTACGTCCGCTCAGCCGGCCCGCTCGGCTGAGGCCAGTCCGCGCCTGGCGAACCCGGCCATCAGCAGCGCGGTCCCGGCCAGGCCGAGGAACGCGATCGCGACCTTGACCGGCGATCCGGCCAGCAGCCCGCGCCCCGCCTCGAGCACGGGCGTCACCGGGTTGAGCGTCGCTACGTCGTGAATCCAGCCCGTCAGCAACGGCAGGGGCACGTACACAGGCGCGAGGAACAGCAGCACGAACACCGGCATCTGGATCAGCGCGCCGGCCTGCTCGGTGCGCAGGAACATCGCCACCCCGCAAGCCCACAGCGCGGACGCGAAGTTCATCGCGATCCCGAGCCCGATCAATCCGAACAGGTCGATGCCGCTGCCGCTGACGTTCATGCCCGCGATCAGCGCGGCGACGGTAACGACCACAGCGACCAGCGACCAACGCAGCAGCGCCCCGACCGCGTACCCGGCGATGATCCCGCTGCGCCGTGGAGCGCTGAGCATCAGCCGCCGGGCAAAGCCCGAATCGAAGTCGCGCGCGATCGCAAATCCGGTGAACACGCCACCGAACGCCGCGGACTGCAGGAACACGAATACGAACTGGAAGGCGGTGTAGCCGGGCGCGTAGTTGAAGTTCGGCACGTCGCCGATCCGCGAGAGGCCGCCCGCGAACGCGATCAGGAAGAACAACGGGAAGATGATCGACGGGACGAGGATCGCCGGGTTGACGACCGTGTTGTGGATCGAGCGCCAGGCGACCGCCTGGGTGACGTTCAAGAAGCGTCTCATCGCCGCGCCAGCCTCGTCCGCATCGCTGACGTCGACAGCCCGAGGGCGGTCACCAGCAGCACCATCGCGAACCCGAAGCCCAGCGCCAGCGCGCGAGCATCCCAGCCGGTGATCACCAGGCTGCGGAGCGCCTCGAGCAGGTAGGAGATCGGGTTGTACGTCGCCACGTCGCGAAACCAGCTCGCCTTGATCAGGTTGCGCGGCAGGCTCGAGGAGCTGAGAAACAGCGTCACGAACAACAGCGGGAAGATCCCCTGGACCGCCTCGCCGGTTCCGAATCGCAGCGCGAGCAGACCGCCGAGGCTGGCGAACGCGAACGAGATCAGGATCGAGAGGAACAACAGCACGATCGCACCCCCGATCCCGCTGGCGAACGACACGCCGCTCGCCAGCCCGACGAACAGGTAGACGATCGCCTGGATCACGCCCAGCAGCAACGCGCCGCCGAGCTGCCCGATCAGCAGCGCCTCGCCGCGCAGCGGCGTCATCGCCAGGCGGTTCAGGAAGCCGCTCTCGATGTCTCGCGCGAGGTCGACCCCCGCGGTGATCGAGACGAACATCGCGCCCTGGATGAACGGCATCGCGATCAGGAAGTCGCGGTAGTTGCTCGTTGGAAAGCCCGGGATCCGCGTCGCCGGACTGAGCGCCGAGCCGTTGATCGCAAACAGGATCAGCGGGAAGATCATCGGGAAGATCAGCAGCGCCCGCTGGCGCGAGGTCCGGACGACCGAGCGACGCCCTACCGCGAGCGTCTGCTCAAGCAGGCTCGCCGTCACCAGAGCCCTCCAGCTTGCGCCCGGTCTTGGCGAGGAATACGTCGTCGAGCGAAGGCTGGTGGAGCTGCAGCGTCTGCACGTGCAGGTCGGCGCGGTCGAGGATGCGCACGATCTCGGCCAGCTCGGATTCGCCCCCGGGCAGCTGCACGGTGACGCTGCCGCGGCCGTTGCGTCGCATCTCGCCGAAGTCCGAGAGCAATTGGGCGAGCCGATCGCCCGACTCGGGCTCGGTCGGTGTCACCTCGACGCTCGGACTTCCGATCTCTGCCTTGAGCTGACCGGGCGTGCCCTCTGCGACGATCCGGCCCTGGTCGATGATCCCGATCCGGTCGGCCAGTGCGTCGGCCTCCTCGAGGTACTGGGTGGTGAGGAACACGGTCATGCCCTCGTCGTGCGCGAGTCGCGCGACCTCCTCCCACAGCGCGCTGCGGCTCTGCGGGTCAAGCCCCGTCGTCGGCTCGTCGAGGAACAAGATCCGGGGCGAGTGCACCAGCGCGAGCGCGAGGTCGAGCCGGCGCTTCATCCCGCCGGAGTAGCCGCCCACGCGCCGGTCGGCGGCTTCGGTCAGCCCCACGCGCTCGAGCAGTTCTTGCGCGCGGCGCCGCCGGTCGGCGGACGGCAAGCCCTGGAGCGTCGCCTGAAGCATGAGGTGCTCGCGGCCGGTGAGGATCAAGTCGAGCGCAGCCTCCTGGAGCGCGGCCCCGATCGTCGCGCGTACCTGCGCGCCCTGCCGGGCGATGTCGTATCCGCCCACCGTGGCTCGGCCGCTGGTCGGTGGCAGCAGCGTCGTCAGCATCAGCACGGTCGTCGACTTGCCGGCGCCATTGGGGCCGAGAAAGCCGTAGATCTCCCCCGGCGACACCGCGAGGTCGATCCCGTCGACGGCCCGCGGGCCTTTCTTGAACTCTCGGACGAGGCCGTCTACCTCGATCGCCGGCTGGTCAGTCATAGTTCGTTACTGTACCAAAAGATTGAGGTTGTCAACCATCGAGATTGTCAATAGAATGTGGTGTGATGAACACAGTTGCGGAGAGCCCCGCCGCCGAATCGCCTGAAGCCGAGGCGTGGACTGTGGTCCGCACTCTTCTAGGACAGCAGCGGCGGCGGTTTCTCATCGCGGCGTCCGCGCTCGACCTGCACCCGGCCCAGGCCGGCGCGCTGCTCCAGCTCGCCTCGCCGCTGCCGATGAACGAGCTCGCAGCGCTGCTCGCGTGCGACAACTCGAACGTCACCGGACTAATCGACCGGCTCGAGGCCCGCGGGCTGGTGACGCGGCAGCCGAACACCGACGACCGCCGCGTCAAGCACGTCGTCCTCACCGACGCGGGACGCGCGCTGCGCGAGCAGATGCTGGCCCGCGTCGGCCGCCCCCCGCGGGGGTTTGAGCGACTGTCGGCCGGCGAGCAGCGCCAGCTCGCGCAGCTCCTGCGCAAGGTGCTCGACGACTGATTCACGCGGCCCGGAGGATGCGGATGTCGCCGCTCACCGTCTTGCCGCGAATCACAATCGCCGGCCCGCCCTCGTCGCCGGCCGAACCCGACAGCGGGATCTCAGAGCTGAGCTGACCCGAGGCCGAGCTCGCGTCGACCTCGATGCTCGTGCCCTGCGCGATCCCGAGCTCGACGTCGCCCGAGACGCTCTGCACACGAACGTGGCCCTTGCGCAGCAACCCGACGTGGACATCACCGGAGACTGAATTCGCTGTCAGCGAACCGTCGATCGCGTCGGCATGGATGTGGCCAGAGACGGTCTGCGCGGACAGGTCGCCCGCGACGTGCGGCAGTCGCACATCGCCGCTGACGCTCTTGACCGTGACGTCGCCGCCGAGCTCACCGGTCACGCGGATCGCACCCGATGCCGACTTCGAGTCAAGTCCGGCGAACGACCCTTCAAGCGTCGCGTCACCAGCCGCGCTGACGATCTCCACGCGCGAGCCGTGCGGCACCCGAGCCCGGATTTGCAGCGATCCCTCGAAGTGGCCGAACATGCTGAAGCCCTTGCGCTGCGGTGCGACCAGTAGGCGGTCGCCGACGAGCTCGACCTTCGTCTCGTCGATGCGCCGCTGCGATCCCTCCAGCACGATCGTCGACTCCTGCCCGTCGATCGTCTCGACGTCGACGTCACCGGCGGGGACCTTGATGTCGAGCCGGATCGGTCCAGGGGTGTTGAAGTGCTGTTCACTCATCGTTGCTCCTTTCAGCTCCGGCCATAGCCCTTGAGGCGGCCGCTGCCGATGGTTGGTGGACGGGACTCGAGCTGGCGGTTGAGCGTCTGCACGAGCCAGGTGTTGACCGATACGCCGCCGCTCCCTGCGGCCGTCTCGATGCGGGCCTTCAGGCTCTCCGGAAGACGCAGCGTGACCCGAGCGGCGAGCGCCTCGTCGGCGATCTCGCTCGGAGCCGGCCCAGCGTCGTCGACGTAGACGAGCTCGGAGTCGCCGCCGGCGCCGCGAAGCTCGACTCGGCCGTGATCGAGCTGCGCCGACAGCTCAAGCGCCGCCTCCGCCAGCGCCTCCTGGAGGCGCCGCACGAGCGACGACTCGAGCGCGACCGCAAGCAGCTCGGCGGCCCGTGCTGTCGATTCGTCGCCGACCGCGGCGACGCGGGCGAGGTCCTCGCAGACCGTTTGAACGTAGTTATCCAGTTGCATGATGCCAATCTGACATCATTTTGACATCATGTCAAGCACTACTTGATGTCATTGCGCCGTCATGGCGCTGTCGGGCCTCGGACCCGGCGACGCCGGTAGCGTTCAGCAGATGCCGCAGGACGTCCGGAATCCACTGTTCGCGCGCTTCTTTCACCGCTGCTGCGGCCGCGACCGCGGCTACGGCGAGCGTGAGCTGCGGCGCGAGTTGCTGGCGGGAGTCGGCGGGCGAGTCGTAGAGGTCGGTGCGGGCAACGGCATCAACTTCGAGCACTATCCGCCGAGCGTCACCGAGCTGATCGCAGTCGAACCTGAGCCGTACCTGCGCCACCAAGCGGAGAAGGCCGCCGGCTCCGCGCCGGTCTCCGTGCAGGTCGTCCCGGGCGTGGCGGCAGCGCTGTCGTTGCCCGAGAAGTCCGTCGACGCGGTCGTGGTCTGCGGCGTGCTGTGCTCGGTGCCTGACCAGCGCGAGGCGTTGGCCGAGTTTCGCCGAGTGCTACGGGCCGGGGGTGAACTTCGTTTCTACGAGCACGTCCGGTCACGCCGGCCCGGCTTCGCCCGCTGGCAACGCCGCGTGAATCTGATCTGGCCGCGGCTGATGGGCGGCTGCCAGACGGACCGCGACACGCTCGCGGCGATCGCCCAAGCCGGCTTTCGCGTCGAACGCTGCCGTGGCTTCCCGTTCCCGGCCGGCTCGCGGCTCTACCCGGTCGCGCCGCGGATTCTCGGCGTCGCGCGGGCGGACTGATCGCCTCCGGTTGATCCAGCCAGGACCGTCCCGCCGCGTGCTACTCGAGGACCTGGTCGAAGAACTCGAGCGGCCCCGTGGCGGCTCGAAGCTCGTCGGTGATAGTGCCGTCGACCATCACGAACACCATCCGCACGGGGCGGTCCGATCGGTTCGCCCAGGCGTGATTGGTTCCGCGCTGGACGACCGCATCGCCGACGCCGACCTGGGTCTCAGAGCCGTCGTCGAGTAGCAGCCACGTCTCGCCCTCGAGCACGATCCCGACATCGACGGTCTCGGTGCGGTGCATCGGCGACTCGGCGCCCGGCGCCATCTCGGTGAAGCGGACGTTGACCCCGTTGGCCGGCGGCGGCGTCCGCACCGGTCGGTCGGTTGGCTCGGGCTCGGTGGCCGCGATCGGCACTGGCGTCTGGCTGGTGATCCACAGCTCGTGAAACGCCGCGGTCCCGATGTCGAGCGTCTTCGGCGACGTCGCGTCCGACAGCACGACCGACTTGCCGGACTCGTCGTGTCCGGTGACGATCCGCCGTGGCGCGCTCATCGTTGCCTGTCGGGGCCGCTCATTCGGCACGAGCCTACAACTCTTACGGCTTTTCGATTTGGCTCACACGTGGTCCTTACGCGCGCGAGCCAGAGTGTTCGATATGACCGCGATAGCCCACCGACGAGCGGCGATCGACCTCCGTGCGGGCCTCGGCGCGCTCACCGGCCGTACGCCGCATCGGCTCTGGCTGCGCGCCGTCGGCAACGGCTGGTCGCTGGTCGATCCCAACGGCCACGCGCTGTTCAACGCGCTCGGACTCTCGGGCCGGCGCGAATGCCTCGAGTTCGCCCGTAGTCGCGGCGTGCTCGCCGTCCTCAGCTGAGCGCTCTCGGCGTTCGCCGGATCGGACGTAAGATGCGACCGCCGGCGAGCAAGAGAGGAGATCGATCATGTTCCGTGCCGAGGTGGTTGGCTCGATGTTGCGCCCCTCGTACCTGAAGGATGCGCGCGCTGAATTCCAGGCCGGGCGGATGCCGGTCTCGCGGTTCAAGCAGATCGAGGATCGCGCCGTCGACCAGGTGATCGCGACGCAGGAGGGATCCGGCGTCGAGGTGGTCACCGACGGCGAGATGCGCCGGTTCTTGTTCATGGGGCCGATCACGGAGACGGTCGCGGGGATCGAACTGGTGCAGCGCGGCACAGCGATGCCGTGGGCGTCGCCCGAGGGCGAGACCGAGTGGTCCTCCCCGGCGGCGGTCACGTCGAAGCTCGTCAAGAAGCGCTCGATGGTCTGCGAGGAGTACAGCTACGCGCGCGCCCGGGCCCGTCTGCCGCTGAAGGTGACCGTGCCGAGCCCGCTGGTGCTCTACGGCTTCTGGAGCACGGAGTACTCGACCGCCGCCTACAAGGATCCGTTCGCGATGTTCGCCGACGCCGCCGAGGTAGGACGCTCGGAGATCCAGGAACTGGTGTCGCTCGGCTGCAGCTACATCCAGGTCGACGCACCCGAGCTCGCGACGCTCGTCGACCCGCGCGTCCGCGACTGGGCGCAGGCGCAGGGCATGCCGGCCGAGCGGATGCTGACCGAGGGCATCGACCTGATCAACGACATGGTCGCCGGCGTCTCCGGCGCACGGCTGGCGATCCACCTGTGCCGCGGCAACAACGCCGGCATGTGGATGGCGACCGGCGGCTACGACTTCATCGCCGGCGCGCTGTTTGAGCGCGCGACCGCGTTCGACGCGTTCCTACTTGAGTACGACGATCCGCGTTCAGGCTCGTTCGAGCCGCTGGCGCAGGCTCCCGACGACAAGCAGGTGGTGCTCGGGCTGGTGTCGACCAAGAGCGCGCGCGAGGAGACGGTCGCCGAGATCACGGCGCGGATCGACGAGGCGGCGCGGTCGTTCCCGCGCGAGCAGCTCGGAGTCTCGACGCAGTGCGGCTTTGCGTCGATCGCCGACGGCAACCCGATCACAGAGCAGACGGAGGAGCGGAAGCTGCGACTTGTGGCTGAGGCTGCGAGCTCAGTCTGGGGCTAGGCGCCAGGCGCCGCTCGAGCACGACGCTGCAGCCGCGCGCCGGCGCCGCGGTCACGTTGCGTAGCTTTGACCGTTCGGGTCGCTCGCCGACGGCCCGTAGCTGTGCACGCTCGAGGATCGTCCGCATGATCACGCGCATCTCGAACTGGGCGAACGCGGCGCCGATGCAGCGCCGCACGCCGCCGCCGAACGGGATCCAGGTGTACGCGTCGGGCGTGTGCTCGAGGAATCGCTCCGGCCGGAACTCATCGGGGTTGGGATACAGGTCCTCGCGGAAGTGGATCGCGGTGATCGCGGCCATCACCAGCGCGCCCGTGGGGATCGTGTAGCCGCCGATCTCGGCGTCGCGCGTGAGCTTGCGCCCGACGTCGGTGATGACCGGCCGGATCCGCAGCGTCTCCTTGACCGTTGCATCGAGGTACTCGTTGCCGTCGTCGAGTGACCGCGTCAGCCGGTCGAGCACCTCCGGAGTGCGCAGCAGCCGCTCGAACGCCCACGCCAGCGCGGTCGCGGTCGTCTCATGACCCGCTGCGAGCACCGTCACCAGCTCGTCGCGAAGCTCATCGCGGTTCAGCGGCGTGCCTTGCTCGTCGGTCGCGCACAACAGCAGCGACAAGACGTCGCGGCGCTCGGCCAGGTCAGGCTGCGAGCGCCGGCGCTCGATCTCCTCATGGAGGAACGCGTCGAGTGCATCGCGCGAGCGCTTGAACCGGACCCACGGGCTCAGCGGACCCAAGTCGCGACGGGTGACCGGGAACAGGCTGATCGGATGCGCGCGGCTGGTGAACTCGCTGACGAGCTTCTTCGCCCGCTCGAAGCGGTCCTCGTCGCGCACGCCGAACACCGCCCGCAGGATCACCTCGAGCGTGATCGCGCGCGTTCGGTCGTGCAACGCAAACGGCGTCCCGACCGGCCAGCTGGCGAGCTCCTGCTCGGTGATCGAGCGGATCGCGTCCTCCCAGTGGCGGACGTTCTCGCCGTGAAACGGCTTGAGCAGCAGCTTGCGCTGGCGCATGTGCGGCTGCTCGTCGAGCGTCAGCACGGAGTTGGGACCGACGGTCGGCTCAAGCACCTGCTTGGTCGACTCGCCGGCGTGGAACGTCGCCGGGTCGCCACTGAACACCTGGCGCACGAGCTCGGGGTCCGCGAGGCTGACGATCAGTCCCAGCCCCGGGAATCGAGGCGAGGTCACGGGGCCGTAGCGGGAGGAGAACCATCGAATGTGGGTGATCGGATCGAACGCGAAGCGGGCGCCGTTCACGACCGCCGGCACGCGGGACCCAGGAATCGCACGCCGCATGCTCAGCCGCCGCTCATGTCCACCGCGTAGACGTTGGCCGGCTCGATCGTCACCACCACCCGGCTCTCCCCCGCCTGGTCGTGCACCTTGAGGTCGGCGTCGTACTTCGCGCCGAGGCGACGCGCGAACACGTAGTCGTCGTCGGGCTCGATCTTTGCGTTACCTCGAACCTCGAGGTAGCGATACGGGTTCTGGAGGTCGAGCAGCAGCAGGCTGCACTGCGGTCGCTTGGTCAGGTTGCGGGTCTTGACCCGCGAGTCGTTGAGCGACAGCTTCAGCTCGCCGTCCTCGTGCAGGAACCAGATCTCCGTGAGCTGTGGCAGCCCGTTGCCGCCGATCGTCGCGAGCGATGCGACCTGAGCGTCCAGCAGGTCGCGATGGGATTCGGGGAAGTCGGTCATCCCCGTATTGTGGCCGACCCCTCAAGCGGCGCCGCTGCGGGCGCGGTCAGCTATTTGCGGCGCGATTCGCGATCGCCACGTACGGGCGGCAGGGCTCGTTGCGCAGGCTCGGGCACGCGGGCAGGCCGGTCGGCACGCTGACGCCGGGGACGACCGGCAGGATCACGCTCGACGGCATCGCCTTGGAGAACTGCACCGCCACGTTGCCGGCGCCCTTCGGCGCGGTCTGGCTGAACGCCCAGATCGGCTGGGTCCCGTTCGGAGCCGAGAGCGTGACCCGGATCCGCGAGCCGGCACGGTACGCGTGCCCCTCGTAGTAGAGCGGGATCACGACCTCGACGAACTGGCCGTTCGGCATCGGGCTGACGTCGGAGGCGCGCATGCTCAGGACCGGTTCGAGCAGCGTGCTCTTCTGATCGACGAGGTTGTCGGCGGTCGTGTCGAGCTTGCGCTCGTTGGCTCGCAGCCATCCGTTCTGCACGAAAGTCTCGTTGCCGTCGGGTCGGACCTCGCTGATCGTCGCCTGAAGGTCGACGTTCGGCGTCGAGGACCGCACCCAGGCGTGGATCGCGCCGGCACCGATCACGGCGGTGTTGCTCGTTAGCGGCGCCGAGACGTAGGAGATCGCGGTTCCAGCCGGGTTCTGCGTCCAGTTCCACTGCCAGGCCGACGCGTTGGCCCACAGGCCGCCGGTGCCGGTGTTGCCCGTGTAGTCGGTCGCAGGGGTCGCCTTGGCGTTGGAGGTGTAGGCGTTGATCCCCTGCTTGGCGGCGGGCTGGTTGGTCAGAGTCCCGCCGGGCCCGAAGTAGAAATGCCGGGCCTTCGTGCCCGGGATCGGGAACGACGAGAACGACTGCTCGAACCCCGGATACGGGTCGCCGGCCGTGGTCGTGCCCGTGGGCGACTGGCCGGCGCCGTTGTCGAACAGCACCCGCACCTCGGGCAGCGCTTCGAACGCGTCGAGCGCTGACTGATAGGTGGGCTGGAGCTGGATCGGATCGGCCGGCAGCGTCTCGGCGTCGTTGACGCCCATCGCCTGCTGATAGATCACCGGCGCCCCGGCGCGTATCAGCGCCTGGTTGACGATCGGCGCCTGGTGGGCGACGAACAGCTCTAAGAAGTCGTACCAGCGATCGAACGTCGCCGGATCGAGCGAGTCGACGTGGGCGCCGTTGGTGAACGTGAACCACTTCAGGCTCGTGCCGGTGAAGTGCCGCACCAGATCGGGGCAGTGACCGCCGGTCTGCTCGTCCTCCCACTGACAGGCGAGGAACGTCGGCACCTTGATCTTGCGGACGAACGTGATCGGGTCGAGCGGATCGGCGACCGGCGGGTTGTAGGTCGCGTTGGCGCGGACCTTCTGCATCAGGTTCGTCGCCTCGTCGTGCAGCGCCTGGTTGGCGTTGCAGGTCGCATCTCCCTGCTGCACACGCTGGTAGGCCCACGCCTGGCCGCTGTTGGGACCGGCGGGCTCGGCCTCCTGCTGGCGCTGCTGCGCCCACGCGACCGCAAACCCGGTGTTGAGGATGCCGCCTGGGTACAGCGTCGTCGCGGTCGCGTCGATCGTCGACAGCGGCGAGATTGCCTCGAGGTCAGGCGGCTGCAGCTGGGCGGTGAACAGCTGGCTGATCGCTCCGTAGGAGATCCCCATCATCCCGACCTTGTGGTCGAGCACCCAGGGCTGATGGGCGATCGTCTCGATCACGTCGTAGCCGTCGAGGTTCTGAAGCTGCTCGAAGAAGTCATAGGCGCCGCCCGAGCAGCCGGTGCCGCGCATGTTCACGTCGACGACCGCAAACCCCATCAGGTTGGCCAGCACCGCGATCCCGTTCTCGGGACCGGACGGGTCTGCGTAGCCATAGCCCGAGTACTCGATCAGCGTCGGGTACGGCGGCACAAAGTCGGCGCTGTGCGGAATCGGCAGGCCGCCCGGAACCGGGAGGCTCGGCGGCACCGGAAGCCCGGTGGTCAGGCCCGGCTCGCCGGCGGGGCTCGTCGGCGGGTGCACGTCGATCGCGAGTTGCGTGCCAT
The DNA here is from genome assembly GCA_036490775.1 of Solirubrobacteraceae bacterium. Taxonomy (GTDB): domain Bacteria; phylum Actinomycetota; class Thermoleophilia; order Solirubrobacterales; family Solirubrobacteraceae; genus Palsa-465. The sequence goes on from DASXDD010000045.1 coordinate 38,042, forward strand.
CACGCGTGGTCAGGTACGTGTAGCCGTTGTCGGGGATCGACTGGTCGTAAACGCTCGGATCCCACGGAGCGGCGGCGTCGGAGTGCACCGTGATCGGTCCCGACTCGGCCCCGCCCGCGGCCGGCCGGACCCGGTAGCCGGTGCCGGCCGGGACGTTGCGGAACAGCAGCCCGCCGAGCGAGTCGGCGGCCTG